>NZ_JBFODC010000026.1:0-198839 GCF_040908105.1 Aeromonas sp. R7-2
CTGACCCCATGCCGAACTCAGAAGTGAAACGCTGTAGCGCCGATGGTAGTGTGGCATTCGCCATGCGAGAGTAGGACACTGCCAGGCACCCAATTAAACGGTGATGTGAAGAATCACATGGCTGGCTGCGAGGATGACACCTCACAAACAAGCAGCAAAAGATTTAGCGAAAGCTAACCGAATGCGGAGCGGTAGTTCAGTCGGTTAGAATACCGGCCTGTCACGCCGGGGGTCGCGGGTTCGAGTCCCGTCCGCTCCGCCACTAAATTGAAAGGCCTTCCCTGACGGGAAGGCCTTTTTGCTTTCTGACATTTACCCAATCCCTCATCCTCAGTGCCAGGTGGCTTGGCCGGGTTATCCTCATTTCCCTACACGACCATCTCCGCCTTGCCGAATGGCATCCACGCTTCATTCGTGGTCACACATATAGACAGTTCAGGGATGACTCAACAATCTGCCTGGCGGATCAGAAGCCAGTGGCCATTGTTACCTGGAATCAGTCGCCAGGAGCACTCTGGCTGGTTGGCCGCGGCTGATCTGCTGCGCTCTGAGGGCCTAGTGGATATCGCTGAGTATAGATGAGGGAGGGCGGAGGAAAGGCAAGGAGCGCTACTGTGGCTGCCTCTGGTGGGTATACAAACAGGTTATCAGTGATGCAGATGGCGTGATGTAGGCAGGATCGCTCAGGCTGATTCCATTTTCTGTTGTGTCGCGGGCATGGGGTGCACAAAAGAAAAGGGGACAGCAGATGCTGTCCCCTCAAGTCATTTCGTCCATTCCCTGAACTGCCATGCTCCCTGCAATCCTTGACGCTATCCTTTCCTTTGGAAATTCCCCTTCCCAATCCGTTGGGGTGTCCTGTGGCCTTCCTAGCCTGGCAATCTGTCCTGATTGCTTCACCCTCTCCTTCCTGGAGGTGTCCATTACCACATCCCGTGGTGTTCCTGCGTCATCCTGACTGATAACCATCCTGGCTATCACGCTTCATCTTGAAGCTGTTCCTGACCGCGTCTTGCGGTGTCCTTTCATCCTTGATGAGCGACAATCCGTGCCACTCAACCTCATCCCGAGGTATCCAACTACCGCATCCTGCGGTTGTCCTGTCGATCCTTGTGATAACCATCCTGGCTATCAACCCCATCCCGAGGTGTTCCTTGCCCACATCCTGCAGGCTATTCCTTGTTTATGCGCTGTTTCTGCATCCTGCCGAATCAGCTCGTCCTTGTGAGACCCATACTAAGGCAATTGCAGGCTCGAACAAGGTGTGCAATCGGATTGAGCTCCGTGACATGTGGTACAGAAATGGGCTGGCGTGGAATATTATCTATGTTTATCAGTTATTTAGATAGTTTCCGTGGAAAGCATACCCAGTGCGGGATGGCTTCACGTACGGTTCAACACTGAGGGGTCTTACAGGGGGAATGGCAGATCTCTTACAAGCAGAAATCGGTAGGAAAACGATGGTACAGCCGCTTCAATCAGGGGTGTAAGAGTTCAAAATTAATTGAATACTTATGCTTTAAAAGTAGACAAAAGCCGAGATAAATCTCGGCTTTGTATTGTCTGCTGGTTTCTTTAGCTGACCCTTGTCCCAGGAGTCGGGTAGGCCTTGCGCAGTGATTCGGGTGCAAGCACCTCCAGGTTGCCGCTCATGTTGTTCAGCCAGGAGCGGAACTCGGGCGTATCCTGCACTTCAGTCTCCACCACCACGCTGCGCTTGTCGTAACGGGTCATACGCGGGTTATGTCCCGGGATTTGTCCATCGATCAGGGTCGGGCAGTTGGCATCGATGCGCCCGACGAAGCGGATCGGACCGCTGACGTCCTGATAGCCCTGGTCGCGGATCAGCTTCTGGATATTGAAGTCCTTCGGCTGGGTCGCGCTGAAGTTGGTCAACTCCACGTTCTTGATGTGATCGAACGGGATACCGTAGACCTTGGGATCCAGCTCGGACAGGGTACAGAGCAGGATGGGGCCATCGGGTTGGTTCAGGATGCCGAGGGGATTGATGCGGTCATAGCAGAGCCAGACAGTACGCTCCTTGATGACACGCTGGATCTCGGCGCTGAACTTGCGGCCACGCCAGAGGGCGTCGCGGATCAGGGTGCTGCGGCGGATCTCCGGATTGCCGGCGAAGGGGCGAGGTGACTGGTGCACGCTCTCCAGCCAGCGCTCGGCCAGTTCGCTCTGGCTGTCGCGGATCACCTGGCCAGCCTTGTCGATCAGCGGGTTCAATTCGGTCAGCACGCTTGCCGGCAACAGTTGGCTCGCCTGGTCGCTCCAGGTTTTCAGGGCCACTGCCAGCGAGAGCGGCATGATGTTGGCAAAGTCATTGAGACCATGGCGCTCGAAGCACCAGCCATGAGGCTTGCTGCGCTCATCGGAGGTGAGGTCGAACAGCCCCATGCCGGACATCTCTTCCAGGTCCCGTTGCACGGTACGGAGACTGACGTGAATGCCTTCCTCTTCCAGTTTTACCTGGAGTTGGCTGGCGGTCAGCTTGTAAGGGCGGTGCGGGATGCAACGCGCCAAGGTCAGTTGTCGTAACAGCTTCTTACTCATGGTGCATGCCTTCACTGGTTTAGCGTTGAGTGTATCCTAGCCATGGTCTGCGACAGTCTATGTCGCAAGTTTTGCTGCGACAACTGTCGCCATTTTCATACATGAAGAAACAAAGCATTGATAAATAAAACAAAATAACAATGGAAAGGGGTTGTTTGAGCCCTTTTTTTTATTGAAAACAAGCCTTGCGAGAATGCTCGCGACCAGGGTGACTGGAAGGAAATGGAAGCAGTAAGGAGGGGGAAGTGGGAAGGAGGTGAGGGACGGGCCCCCACCTCGACACGTCGTTATGCCAGCCAGGACCAGGCTGATTTGGTGATGGCTGCCCCCACCATGTAGCCGAATACTGCGAGAGCGGCCACCCCGGCCACCAGCTTCTGGCCGCGGGCAGGGCGCTTGAGTGCCATGACGCCCAGGCCGATGTAGATCACCAGGGCAATCAGCTTGGCCAGCAACCAGGGCTGCTGGCCAGGGCTGATCTGCAGGGTCACCGCCAGCAGCACGCCAAACAGCAGCAGGAAGGTGTCGTTGATGTGGGGCAGCACCTTCAACCATTTCTGTTGCAGCCGCCCGCTGCCCGCCAGCGCCAGGCTCCAGCGGTAGAGGAAGAGCAGCAGGCTGACCAGGGCCAGGGTCATGTGAAGGTGTTTGAGCATGGGGTAATAGGCAATCATGTTGCTTCCTTGTCGTTGTCGGGCAGACCGCTGTTCCATTGATGGGCGTGGGTACGCTCCTGTCCTTCCTGATCGTCTTGCAGCAGGTCGGAGAGGATGTCGCGGTATTGCAGGCTCTTGTTGATATAGGTGTGCTCGTCGTCCAGGTAGTTGACCTGTTCCCGCAGCAGCCGGTTGTCATACTGCTTGAACATCTGTCCCGCACGCCAGGCCTGATTGGCCCTGAACCCCAAGAGGGTGAGTGCTTCTACCCCAAGATCCACGGCCGATCCCAGGGTTTCGCGGTGCACGCTGTCTATCCCGTGGCGCAGGATCTCGTGGGCATGGGGTCTGTCCTGGGCACGGGCCAGTATTCTGAGGTGCGGGAAGTGCTTTTTCACCATCTCGATCACTTCGAGGGAGGTGGCCGGGTCATTGAGGGAGAGCACCAGCAGTTTGGCCTTGTGGGCGCCGGCCGCGTGCAGCAGATCGAGTCGGCTGGCATCCCCATAAAACACCTGGTAGCCGTACTTTCGCAGCATCTCTATCTGGCTAGCATCCTGCTCCAGGATGGTGGTGCCAATACCGTGGCCGTGGAGCAGACGCCCCACTATCTGACCGAAGCGACCGAAGCCGGCGATGATGACCGGGTGTTCCACCAGCTCGGGCTGTTCGTGTTCGGGGGTGTCGCTCTGGTTGCGGTAGTCGAACCAGGGCTGGATCACCCGATCGTTGAGGATAAGCAGCAGCGGTGTCAGCGCCATGGAGAGGGCGACGACAAGAGTCAGCAGTGAGATGGTGCTGCCCGGCAGTACCTTGTTCTGGGCGGCGAACGAGAACAACACGAAGGCGAACTCCCCGCCCTGGGCCAGGGCCAGGGCGAAGGTCCAGCGCTGGTTCGGGGAGAGGCGAATGACAAAGCCGAGCCCCATCAGCACCAGCCACTTGAGCACCATCAGACCGATCACCAGTGCCGGGATCAACAGGGGATGGGCGGCAAAGAGGCTGAAGTCGATGCCGGCACCCACCGACATGAAGAAGAGGCCGAGCAGCAGCCCCTTGAACGGCTCTATGTCTGCTTCCAGCTCGTGGCGGTATTCGCTGTCCGCCAGCACCACGCCGGCGAGGAAGGAGCCGAGGGCGGGGGAGAGGCCGACGGATTCCATCAGCACGGCGATGGCGATCACCAGCAGCAGGGCGGCAGCGACGAAGATCTCCCGCATGTGGGACTGGGCGATGGCGCGAAACACCGGCCGCATCAGGTAATGACCACCCAGCACGATGCCGGCGATGGCGGCCACCACCAGCAGGCCGTGCTGCCAGCCTGCCAGCTCCGAGTTGCCGCTGCTGGCGACCGGTGCGATGGCCAGCAGCGGCAGGATCGCCAGGATGGGGATGACGGCGATGTCCTGGAACAGCAGCACGGCGAAAGCGGAGCGGCCGCTCTCGCTCTGCATCAGTTTGCGCTCCTGCAGGCTCTGCAGCACGATGGCGGTGGAGGAGAGCGCAAGAATGAGACCGATGGCGAGCCCCTGCTGCCAGGGCAGACCCAAAAGATAACCCACCCCGGTCAGGGCGACACTGGTGAGCAGCACCTGCAGGCCACCGGTGCCGAGGATGGGCCCTTTCAGTTGCCACAACAGGGCCGGGCGCAGCTCCAGACCGACCAGAAACAGCATCAGCACCACCCCGAACTCGGCGAAGTGCATCACGTCTTTCTGCTCGCCCACCAGACCAAGCAGGAAGGGACCTATGATGATCCCCGCCAGCAGGTAGCCAAGGACGGAGCCCAGCCCCCACCGCTTGGCCAGCGGGACGGCGATCACCGCCGCCGAGAGGTAGATCAGGGCGTCAAACAGCAATCCATGTCCCATCAGCGGCTCCTCCTTAACATGATGAATGCCGGTGAGGGCTGGCCGGGCCTGCGCCCGGATCGAGTGTGTGTCATGGGAGTACCCCCAGCAGATCGCGCAGATAGGGGCTCTCGGCCAGCTGGGCCGGGGTCAGCTGTTCGTCACGCAGGGCGCACAGCAGTTGGCGATAGTCCTGGCCGCAGCGGCGCAGCGCCTCGGGATCCTCGAGTTTGTGGAAGGAGTGCAGCACGAAAGGGGGCAGCCAGCGCATGCCGCACAGCTGTGCGGTCTGCTGGAAGGGGAGCAGGAAGTCGAGCAGCGGGCGCTGGTTGTAGCCGGCTCGGCAGTAGGATTCGGGGCCGCCCCCCGTGGTGATGGCGCTGAGCCACTGCTTGCCGTTGAGGGCGTGGGCCTCGGGGCCGTAGGCATAGCCGTACTCCAGCACCAGGTCCATCCACTCTTTCATGATGGCCGGGCAGGAGTACCAGTAGAAGGGGTGCTGGAAGACGATGATGTCGTGCTCCGCCAGCAGGGCCTGTTCCCGTTTCACGTTGATGAACATGTCCGGATAGCGCTGGTAGAGATCGTGCAGGGTGATCCCCTCCAGCCCCTCGATGGCGTGCAGCAGTTGCTTGTTGGCCCGGGAACTCTGCAGTGCCGGGTGTGAAAAGATGACCAGAATGCGTTTCATGGGATTCCTGAAGAGGGTCTGCTGCCGGCACATGCGACAGACTGTGAGCTGAAACGTTATCAAGAAGCTCCCTGGCCCGCCAGTTCCGGGATCAGTGCGCGCAGCGCCGGATTCAGGGTCTGGTGGGCGGGGTAGCAGAGGCCGATGCGGCGGAACATCCGGGGGCCGCTCACGGGCAGGGTGCACAGGCCCGCTTCGTCCTCCACCAGCCCGTCGGGCAGGAAGCTGATGCCCACTCCGGCCAGCACCAGCGCCATCACCAGCCCCTTGCTCTCGGCCTTGGCCACCAGATTGAGGGTGAGCCGGTCACAGGCCAGCAGGCCTATGGTTTGTTGATGGGCTTCGCAGGGGGGACACTCAATGAAATCATGGTGTTGCAACTCAGCCAGCTCGATACGCGCCCTGCCCGCAAGAGGGTGTCCCCTGGGAACGCACAGCACGTACTCCTCTTCCCAGAGCGGCAGGAAGATCTCGTCCTCCCGGCGCAGGGCATCCAGGGTCAGCCGGCAGTCGGCCGGGGTGCCGTAATCGGAGAGGGTGAGATCCAGCTCGGGCAGCACCCCCTGCACCCGCCGAAGCAATCCCGCCAGCCGACGGCGGCTGAGGTCGGGCATGATGGCCATGTTGAGTCTCGCACGCGTCGCCTTCTGGCGAAACAGAGTCGGCAGGCGACGCGCCTCTTCCACCAGCTTGACGGCGTGGGGATAGAGATAGTGGGTCGGATCCTTCGCTTCCACCCCCTTCTTGCCCCGGATGAAGAGGCTGTCCCCCAGGCTCTCTTCGAGCTGGCGAAGGCCGGCGGAGAGGGAGGGTTGGCTCACGTGGCAGCGGGCTGCCGCCGCCGTGATGTTCTTCTCTTCATAGATGGCGATGAAGAAGCGCAGCAATCTCAGGTCCAGCATGGGGATACCATAGTTAATTCAGATGATAACCAGCGGAAAACTATATTTATCGCCGATGGATGTAGCGACTATAGTGACTGGGTCCCGTGCTGGCCAGCCCTTGTTTGACGCCCATTTCAACGCATCAGAAGGAAAACTCCATGTCCAAGTCCCTCGTGGTGATCACCGGCGCGTCCGCCGGGATCGGTGCCGCCATTGCCCGCGCCTTCTCCGCCGCCGGCCATCCGCTGCTGTTGCTGGCCCGCCGGGTCGAGCCCATGCAGGCGCTGAACCTGCCCGATACCCTCTGCATCGGGGTCGATGTCACCGACACCACCGCCATGAAGGCCGCCGTGGCGCAGGCGGAGGTGCAATTCGGCCCGGTGGGATGTCTGGTCAACAATGCCGGCGTCATGCTGCTGGGACAGGCCGACGTGCAGGATCCCGCCGAGTGGCAGCAGATGCTCAACATCAACGTGATGGGGGTTCTGAATGGCGTGCATACGGTACTGGCCGGCATGAAGGCCCGCCGCAGCGGCACCATCATCAACATCAGCTCCATCGCCGGTCGCAAGACCTTCCCGAACCATGCCGCTTACTGCGCCACCAAGTTCGCCGTTCACGCCCTGACCGAGAATATCCGGGAAGAGGTGGCCGATGTGGGCGTGCGGATGGTGACCATCGCTCCGGGCGCGGTGGAGACCGAGCTGCTCAGCCACACCACGGACGAGAGCATCAAGGCGGGCTATCACGACTGGAAGGATCAGATGGGAGGCGTCATTGCACCCGAGGTGATCGCCGACGCCGTGCTCTACGCCTGGCTCCAGCCGGCCAACGTCTGCGTGCGGGAGATCGTGCTGGCGGCCACCCGCCAGCAACCCTGATGCAGACGGGGGAGGGGTTGACCCTCCCCCTGGGCCAAGGGTTACCATAGGCCCTCTTTCGTCATTGAGTCGTCTCATGGTCCTGACCCGTCGCCAACTCGCTCGCGCCCGCCGCTGGCTCCCCCTGTGGAGTCTGGTGCTGGTGCTGATGTCGTTTGGCAGCCGGGCGGCCACCGATCTCTGTACCCTGACGCCCCATTGCAGCCAGAGCGAGCGTACCCTGGAAAAAGCCATGCCCTGCGGCAGCTTCACCTCGGCGCTCGCCATGACGGTGCTCACCAGCGACAGCCTGATGGTTGCCTGGCTTGAGCCTGACAGGCCGACGTACCTCTCTCCCTCTCTGTTCATGCCGGAGGCGCCCCTGGAGCGTCTCGAGCGTCCGCCCCGTCACCACGGCTGAGTCGAGTTTCCCTTTCCGGGCATTTCTTCTTAACCGAGGTGAGATATGTACAAGTCCCTGTTACTGGCCGTGCTGGCCGGTACCGTCAGTGTTTCTGCTCTGGCAACCGGGCAGATGACCGTCTACAAGTCCCAGTATTGCGGTTGCTGCAAGACCTGGATCAAGCACATGGAAGAGAACGGCTTTGAGGTCAAGGTCGTGGAAACCGAGCAGCTTGACCCGATCAAGCAGCAGCATGGCATCACCCCGCAGCTGGCCTCCTGCCACACCGGGGTGGTGAACGGCTATGTGGTGGAGGGGCATGTGCCCGCTGCCGACGTGCAGAAGCTGCTCAAGGAAAAACCGGCGATCCGCGGTCTGACCATTCCGGGGATGCCCCAGAGTGCGCCGGGCATGGATATTCCGGGTCAGCCCTATCAGGTGCTGAGCATCAGTGACGAGGGCGCGACCAAAGTCTGGTCGAGCTACCCCGGCTGATGGATGCTGACCGTGAGCAGACACACTTCCATCATGTGAGGCACACCTGAGCGAACCCGTGTCGCTCACGGTCAGGGAGGAGGGCCGCCATCGCGAGATGGCGGCCCTTTTTCGTCGATTTGGGGGGGAATGTCCGGGGAGCCCTTGCAACCCCGGGCGACAAGGGGCAGATTGATCGCCAATTTTTATTTTCTCAGGGACGCTTTTCCCGCTGCCTGCCGGTGTGCCGTCTGGATGCGTGCAGCACCAGCGGGAGGGGCGGCCCTGTGACAGCGCAAAGGATGCGACATGTTCACCTTTTCCCGGGGGTTGCTGCTGGCTTGCCTGCTTGCTGCGCCCTGTTCCCATGCCAACGAAGAGTCCGCCATGCCTACAAGCGATACTTCCACCCAGCCTGTCATTGTCCCCCCGGTGGCTGCCAAGCACCCCCATACCCTGAAAAAACACGGGGACACGCGCGTCGACAACTACTACTGGCTGCGTGACGACGAGCGGCAGAAGCCCGAGGTGCTGGACTATCTCAAGGCCGAGAATGCCTACACCGAGGCCATGCTTGCACCGATCAAGCCGCTGCGCGAGCAGCTCTACAAGGAGATGGTGGCCCGTATTCCCCAGCAGGACGAGTCTGTCCCCTATGTGAAGAACGGCTACCGCTATCAGACCCGTTACGAGCCGGGCAAGGAGTACGCCATCTACTCCCGCAGCAAGGTGGAAGGGGACGGGGCGCCCGCCCTGCTGCTGGATGGCAACCAGCGCGCCGAAGGCCACGAGTTCTATGCCCTGGGGGCGCTCGAGGTGAGCCGCAACAACCGCTGGCTGGCGGTGGCGGAAGATTATCTCTCCCGCCGTCAATATAGGATCCAGTTCCTCGATCTGGAGAGCGGCGCCTGGGCCGCCGACACCCTCGAGAACACCTCCGGCAACCTGGTGTGGGCCAACGACAGCAAGACGGTCTTCTACGTGCGCAAGCACCCCAAGACCCTGCTGCCCTACCAGGTCTATCGCCACGAGCTGGGCACGGATCCCGCGAAGGATACCCTGGTCTACGAGGAGAAGGACGACTCCTTCTATGTGAGCCTCTACGCCACCACCTCGGAAGATTTCATCGTCATCTCCCTCTCCAGCACCACCACCAGCGAGGCGCGCCTCATTGATGCCAATGTGCCGGGCCAGACGCCACGCCTGTTCCTGCCCCGCCAGGTGGATCACGAATACAGCCTGGATCACTACCGCGGTCGCTTCTATGTGCGCTCCAACAAGGACGGCAAGAACTTCGGCCTCTATGAGACCAAGGAGAGTCCGGTGGATCGCTGGAAGGCGGTGATCGCCCCCAATCCGGACGTGCTGCTGGAGAGCTATGCCCTGTTCAGGGACTGGCTGGTGCTGGAGGAGCGCAGCCAGGGGTTGACCCGGTTGCGCCAGGTCAACTGGCAGAGCGGCGAGCAGAAGGAGATCGCCTTCGACGATCCCGCCTATGTCACCTGGCTTGCCTACAACCCGGAGCCGGACACCAGCGCCCTGCGCTATGGCTACTCCTCCATGACCACGCCGTCCTCCACCTACGAGCTGGACATGGACAGCGGCAAGCGGACCCTGCTCAAGCAGCAGCCGGTGGCGGGCTTCGTGCCTGCGCAATATGCCAGCGAGCGGCTCTGGATCACCGCCCGTGACGGCGTAGCCGTGCCGGTGTCGCTGGTCTATCGCAAGGACAAGTTCAAGAAGGCAGGGGGTGGTGCAGGCACCAATCCCCTGCTGGTCTACGGCTATGGCTCCTACGGCGCCAGCATGGACCCGGACTTCAGCAGCTCACGCTTGAGCCTGCTGGACCGGGGCTTCGTCTACGCCATCGCCCATATCCGGGGTGGCGAGGAGCTGGGCCGCACCTGGTATGAAGAGGGCAAGCTGCTCAAGAAGCAGAACACCTTCAACGACTTCATCGACGTGACCGAGGCGCTGGTGGCGCAAGGCTACGGCGCCAGGGATCAGGTCTATGCCATGGGAGGCAGCGCCGGCGGCCTGCTGATGGGGGCCGTCATCAACCAGGCGCCCCAGCTCTATCGCGGCGTGGTGGCCCAGGTGCCCTTCGTCGACGTGGTCACCACCATGCTGGACGAGTCCATTCCCCTCACCACAGGGGAGTATGACGAGTGGGGCAACCCGAACAAGAAGCGCTACTACGACTACATGAAGGCCTACAGCCCCTACGATCAGGTCAAGGCCCAGGCCTACCCGAATCTGCTGGTGACCACGGGGCTGCACGACTCCCAGGTGCAGTACTGGGAGCCGGCCAAGTGGGTGGCCAAGCTGCGTGAGCTGAAGACGGACGACAACCAGTTGCTGCTCAGCACCGACATGGAGGCCGGTCATGGCGGCAAGTCGGGCCGTTTCAAGGCCTATGAGGACATCGCCCTGGAGTTCGCCTTCATTCTGGAGCTGGCTGGCAGCAAGGCGTGATGGCCGGGCCCAAATGAAATCAGCTTGTTACCAAACCCCGTTCCGGCAGCCCCGGATCGGGGTTTTTGCATCTTGGCGACAAAAGCGTCATTAACGTCGTGTTTATGCTGTTCAGTATGCATTTCGCAATATAACGGACCAGGTTTCTAATCCTTGCCAGTCAAGGGTTGCGAAAGAATCTGGGCGTGCTTTTTATTGCTTCCCTTTGATAGTTCATGTAATTAATCTGCCCTTGAGAAATGAATGATCCGCTTCAAACTTCTCGCTATTTAAATCCGCCATTTTGCTGTTTTGTTTGATTTATGTTGGTGTTATGTGCTTAATCGGAGCGTTAATGCTTTTGAACTGACCCGTTTCTGGTCAGATCACCTCCGATCGGCATGACGCTGATTATCTCACCGCAGGATGATGGTGGCTTCTGGAAGGGCGCGTGCTGCTCGACCATTTCCTCGTACGAGGTCGTATAGGCGAACCCAGTCTTGGTGCGGGTCTGTCTCATATTCTCCCGGGAAACGGGTGAAATAAATCAATGAAAAGGATGAAGAACATGAAAGGATTATCCTTGGCGTGCGCCTTGTCGGCGGCTCTGGTCGGTGTGTCGTTTGGTGGTCCGGTGCAAGCGCAGGAGCGCTTCGTGACCATAGGCACCGGCGGTCAGACCGGCGTCTACTACGTGGCGGGCCAGTCCATCTGCCGCTTCCTCAACCGCGGCGCCGCCGATCACCAGATCAAGTGCAACGCCCCGGCCAGTGGCGGCGGTGTTGCCAACGTCAACGGCATCCGCTCCGGCGAATTCAACTTCGGCATCATGCAGTCCGACCACCAGTACAAGGCGATGAAGGGCGTCGAGCCGTTCAAGGCCGAAGGTCCGATGGATGACATCCGCGCCGTCTTCTCCCTGCAGAGCGAAGTGTTCACCATCCTGGCCCGCAAGGACGCCAAGGTAGCCAGCTTCGACGACCTGAAGGGCAAGCGCGTCAACATCGGCAACCCGGGTTCCGGTCAGCGTGACACCTTTGAAGAGATCATGACCGTGAAGGGCTGGGACAAATCCGCCTTCAGCCTGGTCTCCGAACTGAAACCCGCCGAGCAGGCCTCTGCCCTGGGTGACAACAACATCGACGCCATGAGCTACTTCGTCGGCCACCCGAACGGCGCCATCCAGGAAGCCTCCACCACCACGGACACCGTGCTGGTACCGGTCACCGGCCCCGAGATCGACAAGCTGCTGGCCGAGAAGAGCTACTACAGCAAGGCCGAGATCCCGGGTGGTCTCTACAAGGGCAGCCCGAACCCGACCCCGTCCATCGGTGGCAAGGCGGTGCTCTCCACCAGCGCCAAGGCTGACCCGGAAGTGGTCTACCAGCTGGTCAAGTCCGTGTTCGACAACCTGGACCGCTTCAAGCGCCTGCACCCGGCCTTCGCGGATCTGAAAGAAGCCGACATGATCAAGGTGGGTCTCTCCGCTCCGCTGCATGAAGGCGCTGTGCGTTACTACAAGGAACGTGGCTGGATGTAATCCGGCTGCGTCTTCGGATGTGCCCCGGACTCGCTCCTCCTTCGGGGGAGCGAGTCTCATTTATTGCAGTACCTACAGAGTCACACTATGCAGCAAACACAACAACAAGAGGCGTTCTCGGCCGAGGAGCTGATCGCCCAGGACGTCGGCGCCAGGCTGCCCGTCGGCCCCATGAGCTGGATCATCGCGGGTCTTGCGCTGATCTGGTCCCTGTTCCAGCTCTGGATTGCCTCGCCGCTGCCCTTCTCCCTCGGCATCGGCGTCCTCAACGACACTGAAACACGCTCGATTCACCTGGCCTTCGCCATCCTGCTCGCCTACCTGGTGTTCCCCGCCATGCGCAGCTCACCGCGAGACAGGGTTCCCCTTGCCGACATCGCCCTCGGCCTCGTCGGTGCCGCCGTCGCCAGCTATCTGTTCGTGATGTACCAGGAGCTTGCCCAGCGTCCCGGCAACCTGACCACCATGGACTTCGCGGTGGCCTGCGTCGGTATCCCGCTTCTGCTGGAAGCGGCCCGCCGCGCCCTGGGCCCGGCCCTAGCGGTCATCGCCATCGTCTTCCTGGCCTACAGCCTGGCCGGTCCCTGGATGCCTTCCCTGCTGGCCCACCGCGGGGTGAGCCTGCATGCGCTGGCCAACCACCAGTGGATCACCACCGAAGGGGTGTTCGGCATCGCCCTTGGGGTCTCCACCAGCTTCGTCTTCCTGTTCGTGCTGTTTGGCGCCCTGCTCGAGCGCGCCGGTGCGGGCCACTACTTCATCCAGCTCGCCTTCAGCCTGCTGGGTCACCTGCGCGGCGGCCCGGCCAAGGCGGCCGTGGTCGCCTCGGCCCTGACCGGCGTCATCTCCGGCTCCTCCATCGCCAACGTGGTGACCACGGGCACCTTCACCATCCCCATGATGAAACGGGTCGGTTTCTCCAAGGAGAAGGCCGGCGCGGTGGAAGTGGCCTCTTCGGTCAACGGCCAGATCATGCCGCCAGTCATGGGGGCTGCGGCCTTCCTGATGGTGGAGTACGTGGGCATTCCCTATGTGGAGATCATCAAGCACGCCTTCCTGCCGGCGGCCATCTCCTACATCGCCCTGCTCTACATCGTGCACCTAGAAGCGCTCAAGCTCGGGATGCAGCCCATCGGCAACCGTCAGCCGCGCCCCTGGCTGCGTCGCCTGACCGGCTTCGCCTTCGGTGCCGCCCTCATCAGCGGCCTCTCCATGGCGGTCTACTACGGTCTGGGCTGGCTCAAGCCGGTACTGGGTGACTATGCCCTGCCGGGGATCAGCGTGCTGCTGGCCGTCGCCTATCTCGGACTGCTGAAGATCGCCGCCAGCAACGCGCCGCTGCCAGCGGAAGACCCGGACAAGCCGCTGGACGAGCTGCCCGAGACCCGCGCCGTGCTGCTCTCGGGCCTGCACTTCCTGCTGCCCGTGGTGGTGCTGGTGTGGTGTCTGATGGTGGAGCGCCTCTCCCCCGGCCTGTCGGCCTTCTGGGGTTCGGTGATGCTGATCATCATCCTGCTGACCCAGCGACCGCTGCTGAACTGGCTGCGCACCGACGGCAAGCATGACTACGGCTCCTTCACCGATGGCGTGGTGGACCTGCGCGAGGGGCTGATTGCCGGTGCCCGCAACATGATCGGCATCGGCATTGCCACCGCCACTGCCGGCATCATCGTCGGGGCCGTCTCCCAGACCGGCGTCGGCCTGGTACTGGCGGATCTGGTGGAGTTCCTCTCCATGGGCAACCTGCTGCTCATGCTGATCCTCACCGCGCTGCTGAGCCTCATCCTCGGCATGGGGCTGCCGACCACTGCCAACTACATCGTGGTATCGAGCCTGCTGGCGCCGGTGATCGTCACCCTGGGTCAGCAGAACGGCCTCATCGTGCCGCTCATCGCGGTGCACCTGTTCGTCTTCTACTTCGGCATCATGGCGGACGTGACCCCGCCGGTGGGGCTGGCCTCGTTCGCCGCGGCCGCCGTCTCCAAGGGCGATCCCATCAAGACCGGGATCACGGCGTTCTACTACAGCCTGCGTACCGCGGCGCTGCCGTTCCTGTTCATCTTCAACACCGATCTGCTGCTCATCAACGTGGACTTCGCCCACGGCGTACTGATCTTCATCGTGGCCACCATCGCCATGCTGATCTTCGCTGCCGCCACCCAGGGCTTCTTCCTGGTGAAGAGCCGTTGGTACGAGAGCGTGCTGCTGCTGCTGGTGGCTTTCACCCTGTTCCGTCCTGGCTTCTGGATGGATCTGCTGCACGACCCGTATCGCGACACCGCCCCGGCCGAGCTGGTCCAGACCATGGGGCAGGTGGAGGCCGAAAGCACCCTGCGCCTGCGCATGGAAGGGGAAGATGCGGTGGGCAAGTTGCGCCGCTTCACCGTGCTGCTGCCGGTGCCTTCGGGCGTCAGTGGTGAGGATCGTCTGGCCAAGCTGGGGATCCAGACCTATGAGCAGGACGGCAAGATCCTGATCGACACCGTCACGTTCGGCAGCCAGGCCGCCGATCTGGGGCTGGAGATGGATCAGCAGATCCTGAGCGTCAAGGCGCCCACCGAGCGCTGGCCCAAGGAGCTGATGTGGCTGCCGGGCTTCCTGCTGTTCGGGGCCGTGGTCTGGCTGCAACGCCGCCGGGTCGCTCGACCCTGATCATCACCCAATAAAAAACGGCGCCTTCGGGCGCCGTTTTTTATGCTGGGCTGTGATGCCGGCCGCTTCGGGCCATCAGTCCAGGGCATCAGTTGGACTGGGTCTGCTTCTGTTTTTGCAGTTGGTCGAGGGTCTGCTGCTCCTGCGGGCTGAGGCCAAGCTGCTCGCAGGCCTGTTCAAAGCTGATGCCAAGATGGCACATCATGATATCGATAGCGGGCAGGTAGTTGGTCATAGCGTCTTCCATGGTGATCCTCCAGAACTGTCTCTTATGCCCGAGGGCGGGGATGGGGGCAATTAGACTTTAGGTGTAGGGTGCCATCTGCTTCAGCCTCTGCCACTGGCCGGGGGAATTTGCTACTCTTGCGGGCACTAAAGAGGTTGCCGCCCCAGGGTGAGCAGCCGGTGAGGAGCAGGGCATGTTATTGAGTTTCTTGATCATCGCATCGGGCTGGTGGCACATCCGCGCGGCTTACGGCTCAGACTCCCGTCAGTTTTACATCAGCAAACCCCTGACCATGCTGTTCATCATCGCCCTGGCGTTTGGCTACCAGAGCGACGATCACAACGGCTCCCACGCCTGGATCCTGCTCGGTCTCTGCCTGTCGCTGGCGGGGGACGTGCTGCTGATGCTGCCACGGGATCGCTTCATCCAGGGGCTGGCGGCATTTTTTGTCGCTCACCTCTGCTACATCGTCGGCTTCGCCCAGGGGCCCCTGGTGCTCAAGCTGGTGGACGGCCTGCTGCTGTTGCTGGTGGCCGGCATGGTGTTCGGGCTCCTGTGGGGCCAGCTCGGCGAGATGAGGATCCCCGTCTTCTGCTACATGCTGGTGATCATCGCCATGGCCTGGGTGGCCGCCGGTGCCTGGCATGCCTCTCTCACTGCCGGCAGCGCCGCCGCCCTGGTGGGGGCGCTGATGTTCCTCTTCTCCGACAGCATGCTGGCGCTGGACAGATTCCGCCGCCCCTTCCCCCATGCCACGGCCTGGATCATGAGCAGCTACTTCGCGGCACAGTTCCTGATCGCCGCCTCCCTGGCGGGCTGACCGGCGGGCAGCCATGAAAAACGGGCCTTCTGGCCCGTTTTGCTATGTGATCCCCACCTTTCACGCCTCGACCGGTTCTGCGTCAGGGGCCCTCGGGGCCGGCTGCTTGAGCAGCAGCATCAGGGCGCTGGCGATCAGCAGGAAGATACCCATCACGTAGAACACCTGGTTGTAGGCCATGATGGCCGCCTCGCGGCTGATGGTGTTCGACAGCATGGCCCGGGCCTGCAACTGGGCCTGCTCCGGCCCGGCTCCCTGGGCCATCATGTTCTGGGCCAGCTGCATCAGATAGGCCTGCCCCTCGATGCTGGTGGCGGCCAGGGTGCTGCCGATCTGGCTGACATGAGTCCGGGTGTCGTTGTCGATCAGGGTGGCGATGATGGCGATGCCAAAGGCGCCCCCCAGGTTGCGCAGCATGTTGAGCAGGGTCGAGGAAGAGGGGATCTCGTCCGGCGTCAGGCTGGCGGTCGCCACCAGGGAGAGGGGCACCATGATGAAGGGCTGCCCCAGGGCCCGCACGATGAGGGACTGGATCAGCTGGGGCCCGGCGTAGTCGGCATTCATGTTCACGTTCATGAAGCAGCTGATGGCGAAGACCAGAAAGCCGAAGCTCACCAGATAGCGCGGATCTATCTTGTGGGTCAGCTTGGGCACCAGGGGGAGCACCAGCAACTGGGGCAACCCCATCCACATCAGCACTTCACCGATTTCCAGGGCGTTGTAGTTGTGGATCTGGGTCATGTAGAGGGGCAGCACATAGATGGAGCCCATCAACCCCATGCCGAGCACCAGGTAGGCGAAGCAGGCCAGGGCGAAGCGCGGGTTGTGCAGCAGCCGCAGGTTGACCAGGGGGTGGCGGCGCAGCAACTGGCTGATGACGAAGAACACCAGGGCCACCACCGAGATGACGGTGAGCCGCACGATGAAGCTCGAGCCGAACCAGTCCTCCCGGTTGCCCTCTTCCAGCACCACCTCCAGGAGTCCGAGCCCCACCGCCATGGTGAGGATACCGATGAGATCCACCCGCTTGATCACTTCCCAGTCCACCGGCTTCCTGTCCAGCCCGTGGGCCAGCATGGCCATGACCAGCAGACCGGGCGGCACGTTCAGATAGAAGATGTAGTGCCAGGACATCTGCTCCGTCAGCCAGCCCCCCAGGGTCGGGCCGATGGCGGGGGCGAAGGTGGCGCACAGGCCGAACAGCGCCATGCCGGTGGCTCGCTTGTGCAGCGGCAGCAGGCTGACAATGAGGGAGAAGGCCATGGGGATCAGGGCCCCGCCGGTAAAGCCCTGCAGCGCCCGAAAGACGATCATGCTGGTGAGGTTCCAGCTGAACGAGCAGAGCACGGAGGCGACGATGAAGGCGCCCGTGGTCCACAGCAGGTAGCGCCGCACGCTCAGTCCCCGGCTCAGCCAGCCGCTCAGCGGAATGGCGATCATCTCCGCCACCAGATAGGAGGTGGAGATCCAGGAGCTCTCGCTCAGGGTGGCCGAGAGCGCCCCCTGAATGTCTTTCAGGGAGGCGTTGGTGATCTGGATGTCGAGGATGGCCATGAAGGCGCCGATGAGGCCCCCCATGACCGCGATCCAGTTGCGGCGTGGTATGGCGTCCATCAGTGGGCGGCCACCACGGGATCAGGGGTGCGGGTGTCGACGATCACCTCGGTGGAGAGGCCGGGCAGCAGCTTGCCCGCCAGGGCGCCCGGATCCGGGATGCGGATCTTGACCGGCACCCGCTGCACGATTTTGGTGAAGTTGCCGGTGGCGTTCTCCGGCGGCAGCAGGGCGAACTTGGCGCCGGTGGCCGGAGAGAGGCTGTCGATGATCCCCTCGACCGGTTGATCCGGATAGGCATCCAGGATCACCTCCACCTTCTGGCCCGGCTGCATGTGCTGCAACTGGGTCTCTTTGAAGTTGGCCTCGACCCACACCTGGCTCAGGGGCACCAGGCTGGCCACCTGCATACCGGACTGGACGTAGAGCCCTTCCCGCAGGCTGCGTTTGCCGATGATGCCATCAGCGGGGGCTCGCAGCTCGGTGTAGCCGAGTTCCAGCCTGGCTTGTTCAAGCTGGGCTTCGCTCAAAGCCAGCCTGGCCTGGTTCTGCTTGGCTTCGGCATCCAGCACCAGCAGCCGCTCGCGGGCGGCCTGCAGGGCGGCTTTGGCCTCCAGTGCCTGGGCCTGGTTGACCTGCAAGCCGGCGCGCACCTCGTCCAGGCTGTCCTGGGAGCTGTAGTGACGCTCATTGAGCTGGCTGACCCGGCGCACCTGCTGCTGGGCCCGGACCTGCTCGGCGTTGGCCGAGCTGACTTTTGCCTCGGCCTGGCGGATGAGGCTCAACTGCTGGATACGGGTGGCGGCGAGGTTATCCGCCGTCGCCTGGTTGAGGTGCAGATCGGCCTCGGCCTCCGCCACCTTGGTTCTGTATTCGCGGTCGTCGAGCCGGGCGATGAGCTGGCCGGCCTTCACCGCCTGGTTGTCGGTCACCAGTACTTCGCTGATGTAGCCGGAGAGCTTGGAACCGATGCCGGTCACCTCGCTTTGCAGGTAGGCGTTGTCGGTGCTCTCGAAGTAGCGGCCATGCAGATACCAGTAACCGGCAAACAGCAGGCCGAGCAGGGCCAGCACCAGGGCGGCCAGCAGGGGGATCTTCTTGTGTTGACTCATGATATTGGTTTTCCTGAACTGTGGCGGGCAGGCTAACATCGTGCAACTGTTTCGATTAGTATCCATTCATGAGATATACAGTTTCACTGGTGAAACAATGGACCTGAATGCTGCCTTAATCCTCGTTCGTATCGTCGACAAGGGCTCCTTTACCGCCGCTGCCCAGGAGCTGGGCATGACCAAAGCGACGGTGAGCCGCCGCATCGCCGAGCTGGAGCAGCGTCTCGGCGCGCGGCTGCTCTATCGCTCCACCCGGCAGCTCACCCTGACGGAAGCCGGTGAACAATATTATCTACGCTGCAGCAAGGCGGTGGAGGAGCTGGCCCAGGCCGAGCTGATGCTCAGTGCCAGCCAGCAGGAGGTGACGGGGACCCTCAAGCTGGCGGTGCCCATCGAGACGGGACAGCTGGTGGTGGGCAGGCTGGTGGCGAACTTCCTGCAAGCCTATCCGGGCATGAAGGTGGAGCTGGAGCTGACCAACCGCATCGTGGATCCCATCAGCGAGGGGCTGGATGCCATCGTGCGGGTCGGCGACATGAGCGACTCCAACCTAGCGGCGCGGCGTCTCTGGAGCACCGAGCGGCTGCTGTGCGCCAGCCCGGACTATCTGGCGCGCCACCCGGTGATCCAGAGGCCCGCCGATCTGGTGCATCACGAACGGATCGCGGTCAGCACGGGGTTCCTCGCCTCACACTGGTGTTTCGAGCTGGATGATCGCGAAGTGCTGGTGGATCCCCCGTCCCGCTTCCAGGTCAACAACATCACCTGTGCCAGGGAGGCGGCGAAGGCGGGGCTGGGGCTGGCTTCCCTGCCTGCCATGCTGTGCCATGATGAGCTGGCGAACGGGACGCTGGTCTCCTTGCTGCCGGAGTGGCAGCAACCCAGGGTACCCATCTACCTGCTGTTTCCCGAGCGGCGCCTGATGCCGCGCAAGCTGAGGGCATTCATCGATTTTCTGGTGGCCAACGGCCCGGCTTACGGTATCGACAAGCTGCTGTAAGGGTTTCGAGGACAACGTATGGAGCGGTGGATGAATCTGTATCGGGCATCTCACTCCCGGAAGATGCTCGCCCTGGAATGATGGTAGTGCTGGTGATGACGGCACTGGCAAGGGTTTCGAGGACAACGTATGGATCAGTGGATTAACTTGTATCGCGCCTCTCACTCCCTGGAGGCGCATGCCCTGAAAGGGGCCTTGGAGGTAGAGGGAGTCAGGGTGCGCCTCAGCGGCGAAGGGCTCTCCGGCGCGCTCGGGGAGCTGCCGGTGGATCTGCTGCAAGTGACCCTGATGGTGAACGAGCGGGATCGTCAGCGGGCGGGCCGGATCATCGAGCGCTACCAGCAGCGCCAGGGCAACGGCTGGCTGTGCGGCCAGTGCGGGGAGGAGAACGGCGCCAACTTCGATATCTGCTGGCGCTGCCATCACGATCCCCAGGATCATTGAACGCCCCTCGCGCCCTCAGCGCAGGGTGAAGTCGATGTCATCCCCCGCATGGGCATCGTGGTAGGTGGCGAGATCCAGCTCCTTCTCGCTGCGGGCGATGAGCACGGAGACCAGGATGTCGCCGGAGACATTGACCGTGGTGCGCGCCATGTCGAGGATCCGGTCTATGCCTGCGATGAGCGCCACCCCTTCCAGCGGCAGTCCCACGGCAGTGAGGGTCAGGGTCAGCAGCATCAGCCCGGTACCGGGTGTGCCCGCCGTGCCGATGCTGGCCAGCGTGACGATGCTGATGATGGTCAGGTAGTCCACCAGATGCAGATCCACCCCGAAGGCCTGGGCCACGAACAGGGCGGTGACCCCCTGATAGAGGGCGGTGCCATCCATGTTGATGGTGGCGCCGATGGGCAGCACCTTGGCGGTGATGGCGGGGGAGACCCCGAGCCTGCGTTCGGCGCAGGCCAGGCTGATGGGCAGGGTGCTGCTGCTTGAACTGCTGGTGAAGGCCACCGCCTGGGCATCGACGATGCTCTTGAAGTAGTGCAACGGGTTGAGGCGCGCCATCAGGAGCAGCAGGCTGCTGTAGACGCCAAGCACGTGGAGCAGGCAGCCGAGGTAGACGGCGCCGATCACCTTGAGCAGCGGCAACAGCAGGCTGACGCCGTACTTGCCGGTCATCCAGGCCATCAGGGCGCAGACGCCATAGGGGGCCAGGGCCATCACCATCTGGGTCAGCTTGAACATTCCCTCTGCCAGGGAGGTAAAGAACAGGATGGCGGGGCGGCCGCGTCGTCCGGTGGCGTTGAGGGCGAGAGCGAGGGCCACGGCGAACACGATCACCTGCAATATCTTGCCATCGCCCATGGCCTGCACCGGGTTGCGCGGCACCAGGTGGCTCAGCACGCTGGCCAGGGTAGGTTGCTGTGCCATGGCGCCCCGTTCATAAGGACCCATGTTGGCGCCCATGCCCGGTTCCAGCAGCCAGCCCATCATCAGGCCGATGCAGATGGCGACGGCGGTGGAGCAGAGATAGAAGCCGATGGCCTTGCCGGCGATGCGGTCGAGCCGCTTGCCCTTGAGCAGGGCGGTGAGGCCTGCCAGGACGGAACAGAAGATGAGGGGCACCATCAGCATCTGGATGGTGTTGACGAACAGGACGCCGATGGGCTTGAGCAGCAGGGCCTGCTCGCTGAAGCAGAGCCCCAGACCTATCCCGGTCAGCATGCCGAGCAGGGTCTTCAACCAGAGCGGGCGACGGGTCCAGATCCGCCAGGGTTTGAAGACCAATCCATGGAACAGCATGACGCCAATGTCCTTATTTCTGTCTGCGGTGGCAAAAAGGGGCGACAGTGTAGCCATCCCCCCGTCAGGTTGCCACATTATCGACAAAGCGGCGCTCACGACCAGCCCGCTGGCGTTAAAAAAGGCGTTTTGTTGGCCTATATCAAGAACCCTCTCCGGGCTTCGGGCTTTAATTGTCATCTGACATGATGATTAAAGAGGTTTGAGATGTCCCAATCGATACACGGTCACGAAGTGATGGAGATGATGCTGGAGCAGAAGAGTCCGTTTACCCGGGCCAGCCTCAGGGCGGCGATCGCCTCGCGCTTCGGTGCCGAGGCCCGGTTCCACACCTGCAGCGCCAGCGAGATGGACGCTGACGCCCTGATCGACTTCCTGGCCAGGCGCGGCAAGTTCATCGACTCGGAGTCAGGGTTCCAGACCCGCGCCGACAAGATCTGCAACCACGGATGATCGCCAGCGGCGGGCGCGGTGGTGCGCTCGCCGAATCCCGCCACCTTTGTTATATTTCGCCCTCCTTCCCCTCTTGTTGAAAGGTTCTGCCCGGGCGCTCTATGGACACATTCTCCGCTGCCGTCATGCTGTTTCTGATCATGGATCCGCTGGGCAACCTGCCGGTCTTCCTCTCCATCCTGCGCCATGTCGACCCCAAGCGTCGACGCAAGGTAATGCTGCGGGAGCTGTTGTTTTCACTGGTGATCATGATGGGCTTCCTGTTCGCCGGTCAGCAGATCCTGAGCTTCCTCAACCTGCGTCAGGAGGCGGTCAGCATCGCGGGGGGCATCATCCTCTTCCTCATCGCCATCAAGATGATCTTCCCGAGCCCCGGTGGCGTGACCGGGCTGGCGGCGGGGGAGGAGCCCTTCCTGGTGCCCATGGCCATCCCCATGATTGCGGGCCCCTCCATCCTGGCTTCCCTGCTGCTTCTGGCCAACCAGGAGCCGACCCGGATGGTGGACTGGTCATTGGCCCTGCTGATGGCCTGGGGGGCCAGCGCCGTGATCCTGATGTTCTACGAGCTGTTCAACAAGCTGCTGGGTGAGCGAGGACTCACCGCGGTGGAGCGGCTGATGGGCATGCTGCTGGTGATGATCTCGGTGCAGATGCTGCTGGACGGGGTGCACCACTATCTGGCGGTGACGGGTCAGAACTGACGGGGCGAATGCTGATGTCAACGTGAAACGGGGCTTCTTGAGCCCCGTTTTTTTTGCGCGTCAGGCGGCAGCGGCCGGGCCGTCCGCCGAGGTTTCCAGCTTGCCCATGATGAGGGCGAGCAGGGTCTCCCGCAGCCAGCGGTGGCCCGGATCCTCCTCGTGGCGCTGATGCCAGATGAGCAGGTGGGAGATGCTGTCCAGGGCGATGGGCAGCGGCAGCGGCACCAGGGGATAGACCTGGGTCGCGTGGCGGGCGTAGAGGCGGGAGAGGGTCACTATCATGTCCGAGTGCATGCCCATGCGCAGGGCCGCCTCGAAGGAGGGCACGGTCGCCTCGATCCGGCGATAGAGATCCTGCTCCGCCAGCTTGTGATCCAGCATCCAGCGATCCCGCCCTTCGCAGTAGGTCTGCACATGGGGGTAGGCGAGGTAACGGGCGAGATCCCACTCGGGCTCCTGCAAGGCAGGGTGATCCCGCTGCACCAGGCAGGTGAGATCGTCGATGGTGAGCAATCGCTGGCAGATGGCGTTGGGCAGGGTGTCGAGGCGAAAATCCGAATTGATGCAGTTCTCCCGCACCGTGAAGGCGATATCCACCTGGCCCTGGCTCATCTCGGTCAGGCTGTGCTCGGTCCACTCCTCGTAGCGCAGGCGGATGCCAGGAGCCTGACGCTTCAGTTCGCTCAGGTAGAGGGGGGCAAACAGGGTGAAGGCGCTGTCCATGCTGGCGATGACGAACTCCCGCTCCGTGCTGGCGGGATCGAAGTCCGGCGGCTGGATCAGGTTGTCCAGGGAGAGCAGTATGGGCTGCAGTTGCTGCTGGAGATCCAGGGCGCGGGGAGTGGGATCCATCCCGTAGGCCGAGCGCACGAACAGGGGATCGTCAAAGGTCTCCCGCAACCGTCCGAGGGCCTTGCTGACGGCGGACTGGCTCAGGTGCAAACGGCGTGCAGCCCGGCTGCCGTTGCGCTCTTCCAGCAAGACTTGCAGGATTATCAACAAATTAAGGTCTATGCGTGCAAGCTGTTCCAGCAACATGATATGAATCCTCTTCAATTCCTAGATGAATATATACCATTTGTTTTCATATCTTGGCGATCCTATGCTCGACGGGTCTCTCGCCCTGGTGGCGGCTGGTACAGGATGTAGCGGTTGAGGGGACAAGTAGCACCGACTCATACGGCGGCCCATGGTCGCCGTATTTTTTTGCGCCTCGTCGCCGTTTTTGCGCGATTTTTTCGCCAACTTGCACCTGCCTTGATTTTGCCCAACAATCGATACGCTTTCTTTTGATACAACCTCCAGGTATCTAACAGTCAGGAGTCTCCCTATGGGACTGGGTGGCATTCATATCTGGCATCTGCTGATCCTGCTCGTGGTCGTCGTCGTGGTGTTTGGCAGCAAACGCCTGGCTGGCGCCGGTGAGGATCTGGGCACTGCCATCAGGGATTTTCGCAACGCCTTGCGCGACGATGACAATATCCGGAATAAGTAGGAGTGAACGTATGTCTGTAGACGAGAAAGTGGAACTGAACGAGACCTGTGACAGTTGCGGCTGTTTCGCCGAAATTGGCACCATCATCGGCGAAGGTGACGACGTCATGGAGCTGGTGATCGAGGCCGCTGCAGAAGCCGACGCCCGCGAGAAATTTGCAGCTTACGAGGCGCTGGCCAAGCAGGTCACTGCCGAAGCCAAAAGCAGCAGCGAGCTGAGCCGGGGCCCGGATGGCGTGATCCTGAAGGCCCGCCTGCAATTCACCTGCACCGCCGAGAAGCTGATCTTCGAGATGCGCGCCCGCTCCCTCTGAGATCGTGATGACACGGCAGGCTTGCCTGCCGTCTTGCTCTGCCCCTCGCTTTTTCCCTCCCTTTGCGTTGTATAGTGAGTTATCCCACGGACGATCCGTTTTCCGTCCGGCATGCGCCGATCGGCAGAAGATCCCGCGACGCCCCATGACTTGGCGCAGGCGCCTTCTCTGACAGACCCGACGGTGCGCACCGGCCCACAGCGAGGTGGTTAAATCATGATGCGGCGATGGATCTGGGCCCTGCTGGCTCTCTGCTCTCTCCCTCTGCTGGCGGCGGATCTCAAGCCGCAGTTGCTGCCCCAGGCCGGTGATCTCGAACACATCCTGCAAAAAAAAGAGCTCAGGGCCCTGGTGGTCTATGAGCGGGGGTTTTTCTTTTTCGACAAGGGAGCCCAGTACGGCATCCTGGTCAATCAGCTTCAGGGATTCGAGCGCTGGTTGAACCAGACCTACCTGGCCAAGGAGAAGCTCAAGCTCAAGATCATTTATATCCCGGTGCGCCAGGACAAGCTGCTGGACTATCTGGCCGAGGGGCGCGGGGATCTGGTGGCCGCCAACCTGACGGTCACTCCCACCCGGCGCGAGCAGGTGACCTTCTCCCAGCCGCTGATCGCCCCCATCGAGGAGTGGGTGGTGAGCCAGCGGGAGCTCCCTGCCTTCAATCGCATCACCCAGCTGTCCGGCCGGCGGATCTGGGTGCGAGCCAGCTCCAGTTATTTCGAGAGCCTGCACCAGCTCAACTGGCTGTTTCGGGAGCTGGGGTTGCCCCCGGTCTACATCGAGACGGTTCCCGAATACCTGCAGGACGGGGACCTGCTGGAGATGGTGTCAGCCGGGATCATTCCGCTGACGGTCACCGACAGCTTCAAGGGGCGGATCTGGCTCGACATGATTGGCGGTCTCAAGGCCCACAGGCTGATACCGCTGCGGGACAAGGGGCGCAGCGCCTGGGCCCTGCGCAACAACAGCCCGGAGCTGCTCAAGGCGGTGAACGCCTACATCTCGGAGTCGAGCAAGCGGACCCTCTACAGTGACATGACATTGCGCCGCCTGCTGGCGCACAGCGACCGCATGAGCAACATACTGGCGCCGGATCCGCTGGGGCGCCTGTCGACCATTCGCAAGGTACTGGAGGCCCAGGCGGACAAGTATCAGCTGGACTGGCTGATGCTGGCCGCGCTGGCTTACAAGGAGTCGGGGCTCAATCCCAATGTCGGCTCTCACCGGGGGGCCGTCGGCATCATGCAGCTGCTGCCGAGCACCGGCAAGGAGGTGGGGATCCGCGGCGCCAGACTCACCAGTCTGGAGGGCAATGTGGAGGCGGCCTGTCGCTACATGCGGCTCATCCTGGACACCTACTTCAATGATCCCGGGATGGACAGGCTCAATCGCCATCTGTTCGCCCTGGCCGCCTACAATGCGGGTCCGAACCGGGTCCAGGCATTGCAGGCCAAGGCGGCCGACAAGGGGCTGGATCCGAATGTCTGGTTCGGCAATGTGGAGCAGCTGGTGGCCAACGACGTGGGCCAGGGGCCCATCAACTACGTTGGCACCATCTACAAATACTACGTGGCCTACCGTTTCAGCCTGCCCCAGCTGGAGGGCAAGTCAGAGGCCATCGAGGCGGTGCAGCCCTGAGCCTGTCAATGCTGGCCGGGGAGGGGATCCTCGTGATGCTGCGCAAGGGGTTCCCAGCCCAGATCCCGGTGCTGCTGGTACCAGGGCATCAACAGCCTGGCCGGGGTGGGATCCGGTTGGCTGGCATGAGGTCTCTGACTGAGGGAGGGGTGGTCGCGCAGTTCCATCATCGGCTCCTTGACACTGGGCTATTGGGGCGGTTGTCTGGGTTATGCCACCACCAGATGACAGGGAGATGACCCTTGATCCCCGCCGAGTTTGCCTTGCTCGCCGATCCCGGCGCCGCCCTGAAAGCCCGATGCCAGTTGATCCGCCAGGCTCGCCACCGGATCCTCGCCCAGTATTACAGCTGGGAAGAGGACGGCAGCGGCAAGCTGCTGCTGGCGGAGCTGGTGCGGGCGGCCCGGCGCGGAGTGGTGGTGCAGCTGCTCATCGACGATCTCTACGGCGGGGAGAACCGCTTTCTGGAGGCGGTGGCGGCGGAACCGGGCATCGAGGTGCGCCTGTTCAACCCCTTCTGGTTGCGGGGCTGGCGTCCTCTGACCCTGCTGCTGGAAGGGGTGCTGAGCTTTCGCCGCATCAACCACCGGATGCACAACAAGCTGCTGCTGGTGGATGGCAGCCAGGCGGTGATCGGCGGGCGCAACATCGGTGATCGTTACTTCGGGCTGGGGATGCCGCCTCACTTCATCGACCTGGATCTGGTCTGCCGCGGCCCCCTCTGTCAGCAGGCCGAGCAGGGGTTCGCGCTGTTCTGGCACAGTCGCTGGAGCCACCCGGTCCGTCGTCTGTTGAGACGCCCCTTGCTGCCAGCCGAAACCCGGGCCCTGAATGACTTCCTGCTGACCCTGACCGACCCCGCCATGGCGGCCGCCTATGATCTGCCGGCCACTCTGTTTGATGAGTGCCCCGTTCCCCTTTGCTGGCATCCCGGGCGAGGGCGGTGCTGGTTCGATCGCCCCGGCAAGGGGCTGGTCGCCCGGCCGACCACGGCGCCCCTGCTGGGACGCATGCTGGCGAGCAATCAGGGGGCCCTGAGGTTGGTGAGCCCTTACCTGATCCTGACACGGGGGCTGCGTCGCCGGCTCAAGGGGCAGCGACGGCAGGGGGTCGACATCGAGATCCTGACCAACTCCCTGGCCAGCACGGACGTGCCCCTGGTCTATGGCGCCTATCGACGTCACCGCCCCTGGCTCGAGCGTCAGGGGGTCAACCTGTTCGAGCTGACGACGGAGGCGTTCAGTCTGCATGCCAAGCTGATCCTGATGGGGAAGGAGGAGGCGCTGCTCGGCAGTTTCAACCTGGATCCCCGCTCCCTGATGCTCAACACCGAGTTGATGCTGCACCTCCATAGCCCGAGGTTGTGCGACGAGTTGCAGCAACTCATCGATGGCTGGTTGCAGCAGGCCGTGCACCCGGTGGCGGTGTCCCCTTCTGCATGGCGGCGCCTGCTGGCGCAATTGAGCGATTGGTTACCTTTGCACCGTTGGTTGTGAGTGGGATCCGCCTTGTGCGAGATCTCGCAAAGCCTTGTGCGCCTTCGAGGATAACGTTTGCCATCCAAAAACGGGACTGGATTGCATCGTATTGTTTTTAATCGATTTATATTGATAGCGCCGTAACAATCCAGGATCCTCGACTGCATAGAGGTGCGTGTAGAACGGTTTTTTATTTTATTTAACTGCGTAGTATCTCGAGTGCAAGGACAAACACGGCGGCTGGTCTGCCGTGTGGGTGACGGCAACAGGGGAAATGGGCCAACCGGATTGCTCCGGCAGGCGAGGCGGATCGGGAGCGGAAACCCGTGATTCCAGACAGACCCCCGTGGTTGCGGGAGCCCAATATGGAACATGCTATTTGCGAGGGGGTGACATGCGAATGTTGCCCCATTTTTTTATGCCGCCGTCCGTTTGCTCAATCAAAAAGACCGCCTGCTGGCGGTCTTTTGCGTGATGTCTCGGCGATCAGGCGAGGCCCGCCAGCAGACGACTCCAGTTGCGCTTGGCAACGAGGAAACCGTCTCGCAATGTGCGGTACTCCAGTTGCAGCCTGAGCCTGTCGTAGCGTGCGAGGGCTGTGCGCTTGCGCTGCTCCAGCAGTGACTTGCGGTTGGCATAGTAGAGCTGGATCTGCAGGCTCAGCTTGTCGTACTCCTCCTGCAGCAGTGCCTGCCAGCGTTCCCTGTCGTCCTGCTGGTGCACTCTGGCCTGGGCGCGCTTGAGTTGCATCTCCAGCCTGGCCTGCTCGATGCGTTCCTCCGGGCAGGATCTCAGGTCTTTGGCGAGCCCGCACCAGGCGGCGGTGCGGATCAGCCACTTGGTGGGATCGAACTGCCACCACTGAATGCCGTTGCGGTAGTCGTTCTCGAACAGGTGATGGAAGTTGTGATAGCCCTCGCCAAAGGTGAAGAAGGCCAGGATGCCGTTGTCCCGGGCGCTGTTGCGATCCGTGAACGGCTGGCTGCCCCAGATGTGGGCCAGGGAGTTGATGAAGAAGGTGGTGTGATGGGTCATCACCATGCGCAGCACCCCGGCCAGCAGCAACATACCGAGCAGATCCCCGTGCAAGAGGCCGAGCAGCAGCGGAATGCCGATGTTGGTGACCAGAGCCAGGGCCAGATAGTGCCTGTGCTGGAATGCGACCACGGGGTTGTTTTGCAGGTCGCGCACATTGCTGTAGTCGTGGTAGGTATCGCGCTGGTATTCCCGCAGCATCCAGCCGATGTGGGAGTACCAGAAGCCGCGACCCGCACTGTAGGGATCCTTCTGGTTGTCATCCACGTGGCGGTGGTGGCGGCGATGATCCGAGGACCAGTGCAGCGCCGAGTTCTGCAGGGCGAGCGCGCCTCCGATGGCGAAGATCCATTGCAGGGCCGGGTGTGCCTTGTAGGCCTTGTGGGACCAGAGCCTGTGGTAGCCGGCGGTGATGGAGATGCCGCAATAGCAGAACAGCAGCAGGAAGCAGAGCCACTGCCATAGGTCGTAGCCCTGGCTCAGTCCATACCAGGGGACCGCTATCAGTGCCGTGAGCCCGGAGAGGGCGAACAGCAGGGTGTTGGTCATGATGATCGGGGGGCGGTCCATTTCACTCGGCTCCTTTCAGCGAACAGCTGTTCACTATTCTCCATTGAGCCGGAATGCGGGTCAATGGTAAAAAAGTCGGAGACAAACCTGATCCCGGCCCCGCCTTCGGGTTATCATCTGGCCTCGCTAATCTCAAGGTGACTGTTTTCGTGGGTATTCGCGCGCAACAAAAAGAAAAAACCCGGCGTACGCTGATCGAGGCGGCGTTCAGTCAACTCTGCGCCAACCGCAGTTTCTCCAACCTCAGCCTGCGGGAAGTGGCCAGAGAGGCGGGCATAGCGCCGACCTCCTTCTATCGCCACTTTAGGGACATGGAAGAGCTGGGGCTGACGCTGGTGGACGAGGGAGGGCTGACCCTGCGCCAACTGATGCGCCAGGCGCGCCAGCGCATTGCCGGTGGTGGCAGCGTCATCAGCACCTCGGTGCAGACCTTCATGGAATTCGTCGAAAACAACCCGAACATCTTCCGGCTACTGCTGCGCGAGCGCTCCGGCACCTCGGCTGCATTCCGTCAGGCGGTGGCTCGGGAGATCCAGCACTTCATCGCCGAGCTGACCGATTATCTGGAAGCCACCACGCAGGCGCCACGGGAAGAGGCCTATATCCAGGCGGAGGCCATGGTGACCATCGTCTTCAGCGCCGGTGCAGACGCCCTCGACATGACCCCGGAAGAGTGCAAGGCACTGTCGGAGCGGACCATCAGCCAGCTGCGGATGATCGCCATGGGCGCCGAGGTGCAGAACCGCAAGCGCCACGAATCTCTCACATAACGCAAGGATGGACAGCCTCATGCATGAACCGAACGCGATTCCGAAGAAGCCCCTGGTGCTGGCCCTGCTGATCGGTATCTGTGGCGATGCCTTCCTGTCGGCCTTGATGGAGTCGGTCGTCCCCTTCTCCTTCTACCCCCTCATCGCCCTGTTGCTGGCGGCCAGCCAGCTCTATCAGCACTATCGCCATGAGCCCATGGTGGGCAACACACCCAGCTGCATCCTGCTCTGCTTCTTTATCGGCGTGTTCGGCCATTCTGCCCTGGTCAAGGTGCAGTACCCCGAGCTTGGCAGCAACTTCTTCTCCCTCATTGCCATGCTGCTGCTGCTCGCCGCCCTCTCCATCAAGCTGGGAATCAGCCTCGGAAAAACGCAGAAGGAGTGACGAATCACTCCTTCTGGTCGGGCCGGGGGTGGCCTAGTCGGCCCTGGGGGGGGTCTCTCCCTTCTTCCTAGCGTCTATGATGGCCTGCAGCTTGGTGCGGATATCCATCATGCCGAACACCCCGAAGATCAGCACCTGGGTGAATTCGAGACGAGTGACCGCGAAGTAGGGTTTGCAAGCCGCCTTGATCATGCTGGCCTGTACCCAGTGCATCAATATCACGATGACGCCGCACACAGGCAGAAAGCCGTTCAGTTTGCCCGGCAGGGTGCCCAGCAGGGCGAGTGCCACACCGAACCAGAAGAACAGCAGCACCCCCATCGCCAACAGATTAAACACCCGCTTCATCGTTTACCTCCCGTACATAGAGTTGATAGCAGACCTGATGTGATCGACCTGCTTGTCCTTGAGCCGTTGTCCAAATTGACGGAGAAGGGGACTGTACCCATCTCCCCTTTAAACAGCAGCGTCATGCTTGGTGTCCCGCAGATAGAGCTGATAGCAGACCTGACCAGCTTGCTTGTCCTTGAGTAGTTTCCAGTTGGCGGGCAGAGCCAGATCGGCCATCTCTTTTTCCCGCTCCAGATAGATGAGGGCATCGGATGCCAGCCAGCCGCGCTGCTCGAGCAGCTCGCACACTTGGGGCAGCAGCTCGCGACGAAACGGTGGGTCCAGAAAGACCAGATCGAAGGGGGTGGCCGTGCCTTGCAGCCAGCTCACGGCATCAGCCTGGATCACCTGCCCCTGGCTGCTGCCCAGGGTCGTCAGGTTCTTCTTGAGCTGGTCGGCGGCGCCTCTGTCCATCTCGATCAGGGTGACCTGTTGGGCATAGCGGGACAAGGCTTCCAGCCCCAGCCCGCCGCTGCCGGCGAACAGATCTAGGCAGCGGGTACCGCGCACGTGGGGAGCCAGCCAGTTGAAGATGGTCTCCTTGACGCGATCCGTGGTGGGTCTGAGCCCTTCCACATCCCTGACGGGGAGTTTGCGCCCCTTCCATTGACCGCTGATGATTCGTACCACGCCCGCTCGCCCCTGGGGGGCCGGGCTCTTGCTCGGGCTGTTACGGCTGGATTTCACTCTGGGCATCGCGTTTCGTCGTCAGAAAATAAAGTGATAGTATAAGGCGGTTCATTTTTATGCCGACCCGCCGAGGGACGGCTATCTTAGCAGTCAGCCTTTGATGTGAGTATTTTTAGATGGCAAAAGGTTTGTTTTCCTGGCTGGGTTTCGGCCGCAAGAAAGAAGAGGCTGAGGCCGTTCCATCGCAGGCGCCCGACGCTACCCCGGCGGTAGTCGAGTCGGAGGCCGCCGCTGTTCCCGCGCCTGTCGCCGATGTTGCCCCGGCTGATGCCCCCACCGCCAAGCCCGAAGCGCCGCTGAGTGGCCCTGACGAAGGCCCCCTGGTTGTGGAAGAGCCGGAGGGCGAGCTTGAGCCCGTCATCGTCAATGAGGCCTTGATCTCAACCGAAGCTCAGGTCGCAGAAGAAGCCATTGTCGCCGCCGAAGCCCGCGCTTTGGAAGAGGCCCGTATTGCCGCCGAGGCTCGCGCCGCAGAAGAAGCCCGTGTTGCCGCCGAGGCTCGCGCCGCAGAAGAAGCCCGTATTGCCGCCGAGGCTCGTGCCGCAGAAGAAGCCCGTATTGCCGCCGAAGCTCGCGCCGCAGAAGAAGCCCGTATTGCCGCCGAGGCTCGTGCCGCAGAAGAAGCCCGTATTGCCGCCGAGGCCCGCGCTGCGGAAGAGGCTCGCATCGCTGCCGAAGCCCGCGCCGCAGAAGAAGCCCGTATTGCTGCCGAGGCCCGCGCTGCGGAAGAGGCTCGCATCGCTGCCGAAGCCCTTGCCGCGGAAGAAGCCCGTATTGCCGCCGAGGCTCGCGCCGCAGAAGAAGCCCGTATTGCCGCCGAAGCTCAGGCTGCCGAGGAAGCCCGTGTCGCCAAAGAGGCCCAGCGAGCGGAAGATTTGCGTCTGGTCGCCGCGATGGAGGCTGAGGCCGCCGCGCTGGCCGCTCTGCCACTGGCCGCCAAGGTGGACGACGACACTCAGGAGAAGCCGCAGCGGGAGGGCTTCTTTGCCCGCCTCAAGCGCAGCCTGGTGCGTACCAGGGAGAATATCGGTTCCGGTTTCTTCGGCCTGTTCCGTGGCAAGAAGATCGATGACGATCTGTTCGAAGAGCTGGAGACCCAGCTGCTGACCGCCGATCTTGGCGTCGACACCACCACCCGCATCATCGAGGGGCTGGTACAGCACGCGGATCGCAAGCAACTCAAGGACGCCGAGGCGCTCTACGGTCTGCTCAAACAGGACATGGGCGAGATGCTGGCCAAGGTCGAGCAGCCCCTGGTGATCGACACCAGCAAGAAGCCTTACGTCATCCTGATGGTCGGTGTGAACGGCGTCGGCAAGACCACCACCATCGGCAAGCTGGCCAAACAGTTCCAGGCCGAGGGCAAGAGCGTAATGCTGGCCGCTGGCGATACCTTCCGTGCCGCTGCGGTCGAGCAGCTGCAGGTGTGGGGTCAGCGCAACAACATTCCGGTGATTGCCCAGCACACCGGTGCCGACTCCGCCTCCGTCATCTATGACGCCATCGAGGCTGCCCGCTCCCGCGGGGCTGACGTGCTGATCGCCGATACCGCCGGCCGCCTGCAGAACAAGAGCAACCTGATGGAGGAGCTCAAGAAGGTGGTGCGGGTGATGAAGAAGCTGGACGATGCGGCGCCCCACGAGATCATGCTTACCCTGGACGCAGGCACCGGCCAGAACGCATTGAGCCAGGCCAAGCTGTTCAGCGAGGCGGTGGGCCTGACCGGCATCACCCTCACCAAGCTGGACGGCACTGCCAAGGGTGGTGTCATCTTCGCGGTGGCCGACAAGTTCCAGATCCCGATCCGCTACATCGGGGTGGGCGAGGGGATCGACGATCTGCGCCCGTTCGTCGCCAACGATTTTATCGAGGCGCTCTTCAGCCGCGAAGAATAAATCCGGCTGACATGAGTCGGCCCGGCCGTGACAAGCACGTGTTCCATACCCCGACTCCGGTCGGGGTATGTCACTATGAGGGCGCAGGCATGGCTCATCCAGGCAAGGGTGACATGTGGCATGCTTGTGACCGGTGTTGTCATCCAGGTGTTGTGCCGGTACGGGGGAGTGAGCGCCCCTTGCTTTATCCCGGTCGGGGTTTGTCAATCTCAGGGAACCGTTATGATTCGTTTTGACAAGGTCAGCAAGGTCTACAGTGGCGGTCATCAAGCGCTGCAAAAGGTCAGTTTTCACCTGCGCAAGGGGGAGATGGCCTTCCTGACCGGCCATTCGGGGGCGGGCAAGAGTACCCTCCTCAAGCTCATCAGCGTGATGGAACGGCCGACCGACGGCCGCGTCTTCTTCCACGGCGATGACGTCAGCCACATCCAGCGCAGTCAGATCCCCTACGTGCGCCGCCAGATCGGCATGATCTTCCAGGATCACCGCCTGTTGATGGATCGTACCGTGTTCGACAACGTCGCCCTGCCCCTGGTGATCGATGGCTACAGCCATGGGGACATCAACAAGCGGGTGGCGGCGGCGCTGGACAAGGTTGGGCTGCTCGGCAAGGAGCGCTACCAGCCGCGCATGCTCTCCGGTGGTGAGCAGCAACGGGTCGGCATCGCCCGCGCCATCGTCAACAAACCGCCGCTGCTGCTGGCGGACGAGCCGACCGGCAACCTGGATCCCCAACTTTCCATGGACATCATGCGCCTGTTCGAGGAGTTCAACCGCTTCGGCGTCTCCGTGCTGATTGCCACTCACGATCTGGGGCTGATCGCCCGGATGCGCTACCGCACCCTGACCCTCAAGGCGGGTCGCATGTATTCGTCCGGGGAGGATCGCTGATGGCTATTGTTCGTCATAAACAGCCGCCGTTGCGTCGTTTGATGATGTATGGAGTGGATCATGTGCGTCAGGCCTTTGCCAGCCTGGGTGAGCTGTGGCGCAACCCGCTCGCCTCCCTGATGACCCTGGCGGTGCTTGGCGTGAGTCTGGCGCTGCCTTCCTGTTTCCACGTATTGCTGAAGAATGCCGAAGTGGTAGAGGGGAGCTGGCAGACCAGCTCCCAGATCTCCCTCTATCTGCGCAAGGATCTGCCGGAGCAGAGCATCCTGGACATGAAGCAGCGGATCCTGCTCTATCCGGAAGTGGAGTCCGTCACTTATATGAACCGTGACGAGGCGCTCAGGGAATTTCGGGAGATCTCCGGTTTCGGTGATGCCCTGGATTATCTGGACAGCAACCCGCTGCCGCCGGTGCTGAGCGTGATCCCGGATCCGCGCTGGCAGAATCCGGAAGGGGCCGCCGAGCTGCTTGCCAAGCTGGAGAACGAGCCCGGTATCGAGCAGGGCAAGCTGGATCTGCAGTGGTTGACCCGGTTGCAGGGGATCATGAACCTGCTGCGCCACACCATTACAGGTATCGCGGTGTTGCTGCTCTCCGCCGTGTTGCTGATCGTGGGCAACACCCTGCGCCTGAATATCCTCAACCAGCGTTCCGAGATTGAAGTGCTCAAGCTGGTGGGTGCGACCGATGCCTTCATCCACCGTCCCTTCCTCTATACGGGCATCTGGTTCGGGGTCATCGGCGGCATGCTGGCCTGGTGGCTGACCGAGGTGATGGTGATCTGGAGCGAGGGGGTGGTGAAGGAGCTGGCGGGGCTCTACAACAGCAACTTTCGTCTGGTGGGGATGGGGGCGTTCGACGGCTTCAATCTCATACTGCTGGGCGCCCTGCTGGGGTTGATCGCCTCCTGGTTCTCGGTGCACAGGCACATTCGCGACATAGAACCGTCCTGATTAATTTGTCAGCATTTTAAAGCGCTGGATTTTGCGAACTGGATCAAGTAAAAGAGTGGCCCGTTTCTGGCACGGGCCACTTTCTCAGAGTAATCTGAATGGTGTCTGCGCCGAGGATCATATGTGGATCCTCTGAACCTTTTGATTTATCAATGGTCTATTGACTGCAACAGAATGAATACGGGTATGGCCCCTATGCCTTGCTCGTCTGACTTGGCAAGCATGTGAAGGTTGCGAGCTCCGCAACAATGGACTTAGCATGCTACTTTTCAGGGGTCCTTTACTGTGACCCCTTTTTTTTGACTGTTCATTTATGATTCATGCCGTCAGCCTAAGATAGGCCGGGTTCATGCTGGGGTGATGTATGATGCAGCACGCAGAATGATACCTGGTCGGTAGACACGTCTTCTCAGGGTGTTAGACTGATTCGATTGAAAAGTAAGAGGTAGAACATGGGAACTTCATTGCAACGCACTATGGCTCTGATTCCGCAAGGTAGTCTGGAAGGCTATATCCAGGCCGTCAACTCGATCCCTGTGCTGAGCGCAGAGGAAGAGCGCGAACTGGCGATGCGTCTGCAGCAGGATGGCGATCTCGAAGCTGCACGCCAGCTCGTTATGTCGCACCTGCGTTTTGTCGTTCACGTGGCCAAGAGCTACTCCGGCTATGGCCTGCCTCAGGCCGATCTGGTGCAGGAAGGCAACATCGGCCTGATGAAAGCCGTCAAACGCTTCGACCCGAGCGTGGGCGTGCGTCTGGTCTCCTTCGCCGTGCACTGGATCAAGGCCGAAATCCACGAATATGTGTTGCGCAACTGGCGCATGGTCAAGGTGGCGACCACCAAGGCCCAGCGCAAGCTGTTCTTCAACCTGCGCAAGTCCAAGAAGCGTCTGGGCTGGCTGAACCACGAAGAAGTGCAGGCCGTGGCTGCCGACCTCGGGGTATCCGCTGCCGACGTCACCGAGATGGAAGCGCGCATGAGCAATTACGATCAGGCTTTCGATCTGGTCGGTGACGATGAAGACGAGGGTGGCTTCGCGCCGGTGCACTATCTGGAAGACAAATCTTCCGATCTCGCCGCGAACATCGAGAACGACAACTGGGACAGCCATGCCACCCGTCGTCTGAGTGCGGCCATGGCGACCCTGGACGAGCGCAGCCAGCACATCATCCGTGCCCGCTGGCTCGATGACGAGAGCAAGACCACCCTGCAGGAGCTGGCCGATACTTACGGCGTCTCGGCCGAGCGGGTGCGCCAGCTTGAGAAAAACGCGCTCAAGAAGCTGAAAGATGCCATGGATGCCTGACGGCCTCCTCCGGTAAGAAGCAGGGCCTGATGGCCCTGTTTTTGTTTTGCGGGGATCTGGTCGGCCTTGCCTTGGTTACCCTTGTGTATGGTATGTTGCCGCCATTGCCACAGTAGGGAGAGCAGAAGTGAAACTGTTGAACGACTTGTTTACCAACAACCGCGAGTGGGCGGAACGGATCAAGGCCGAGGATCCCAATTTCTTCGCTACCCTGTCCGCCCAGCAGGCACCCGAGTACCTCTGGATCGGCTGTTCCGACAGCCGGGTTCCCGCCAACCAGCTGATGGGGCTCTTGCCGGGGGACGTCTTTGTCCACCGCAACGTCGCCAACCTGGTGGTGCACACCGACTTCAACTGCCTCTCGGTGCTGCAATACGCGGTGGAGGTGCTCAAGGTGAAGCACATCATCGTCTGCGGCCACTATGGCTGCGGTGGGGTCAAGGCTGCGATGCAGAACCAGGAGCTGGGTCTCATCGACAACTGGCTGCGCAACATCAAGGACGTCTACTTCAAATACGGCGAACAGCTCGAAGCCATCGAGGATGAGCACGAGCGCTTCGACTACCTGTGCGAGCTGAACGTGGCCGAGCAGGTCGCCAACGTCTGTCACACCACCATCATCCAGAATGCCTGGCGCAAGGGGCAGGAGCTGGCGGTGCACGGCTGGATCTACGGCATCAAGGATGGCCTGCTGCACGATCTCGATCTCTGCATCAGCGGCCCTGACCAGATCCCGGACGTCTATCGCGCCTGGCCGGACATGCGTCCGCCCCATCGTCGCCGCTGAGGACCATCCGGTGGCTCCTGCGCTCTACCTTCAGATAAAGCAGCACATCCTGGACGGGATCCGCGAACGCCACTATCAGGCGGGCGACCGGATCCCGACCGAGGCCGCCCTGTGCGAGCAGTTTGCCGTGAGCCGCATGACGGTGAACAAGGCGCTGCGTGAGCTGGTGGCCGAAGGCTGGCTGGTGCGCACCGCCGGATCCGGCAGTTTCGTGGCCGACAGGCGTACCGAGTCGCCGCTCCTGGCGATTCGCAATATTGCAGACGAGATCGCCGAGCGGGGCAGCGAGTACAGCGCGCGGGTGATCCGGCTGCAACGTCAGGCCGCCGACGAGAAAGTGGCGGTGCGTCTGGGCCTGCGGGTCGGGGCGCCCACCTTTCACAGCCTCATCGTCCATCAGGCCGATGGGGAGCCGCTGCAACTGGAGGAGCGCTTCGTCGATGCCGAGCGACTGCCCGGCTATGGCGAGCAGGATTTCACCCAGCAGACGCCAAACAGCTATCTGATGGAGATCTGCCCCCTCTCCGAGATGGAGCACGTGGTAGAAGCCGTGTTGCCGAGTGCTGGTGAAGCCGGACTGCTGCAAGTGAGGGTCGACACCCCCTGCCTGCTGCTGCACCGGCGCACCTGGTCAGACGGCTGTCTGGTCTCCTATGCCAGATTGTTGTCGCCGGGTTCCCGCTACAAGCTGAGCTCCAAGACGCGCCTCGCATAATTGTATATACAAATTAAGCATTTAAAAGCCCACCTCTCGGTGGGCTTTTTTGTGCTTACACTCTAATAAAGCCGCTGTTATCAAGATGTGAACTTGATCCTTCCTTTCTTTTCAGAGATCGGCTATAAATTATTGTATATACATTTAGAGGTCGGTATGAACAAGGAACTGTTGAACTGCGAGCGGGTCTGGCTCAACGTGACACCCGCCACCCTGCGCCCCGATCTGGCGGACTACGGCCTGCTGGAGCCCCATGCCCTTGGCGTGCGGGATGGCAAGATCCACGCTCTGGTCCCCATGCAGGATCTCAAGGGCCCCTATGCCGCCTCCTGGCAGGACATGAAGGGGAAGCTGGTCACCCCCGGTCTTATCGATTGTCACACCCACCTCATCTTCGCCGGCAGCCGCGCCGAAGAGTTCGAACTTCGCCAGAAGGGAGTCCCCTATGCGGATATTGCCCGCAAGGGGGGCGGTATCATCAGCACGGTGCGCGCCACCCGGTCAGCCAGCGAGGAGCGGCTCTATGAGCTGGCGTTGCCGCGGATCAAGTCCCTGATCCGGGAAGGGGTCACCACAGTCGAAATCAAGTCCGGCTACGGCCTCACCCTGGAAGACGAGCTCAAGATGTTGCGGGTGGCCCGTCGTCTGGGAGAGGCGCAACCCATCCGGGTCAAGACCACGCTGCTGGCGGCCCATGCGGTGCCGCCGGAGTATCGCGACGATCCCGACTCCTGGGTCGAGACCATCTGCCAGGAGATCATCCCGGCGGCGGCCGAGGCAGGTCTCGCGGATGCGGTGGATGTCTTCTGCGAGCACATCGGCTTCTCCCTTGCCCAGACCGAGCAGGTCTATCTGGCGGCGGATCAGTACAACCTCGCGGTGAAAGGGCACATGGATCAGCTCTCCAACCTGGGGGGCAGCACGCTCGCCGCCCACTTCGGCGCCCTCTCTGTGGATCACCTGGAGTACCTGGATCAGGACGGGATCCAGGCGCTGGCCCACCGTGGCGTGGTCGCCACCCTGCTGCCCACCGCTTTCTATTTCCTCAAGGAGACCAAGCTGCCCCCGGTCGCCGCCTTGCGCAAGGCGGGGGTACCCATGGCTGTCTCTTCCGACATCAACCCGGGCACGGCCCCCATCGTCTCCCTGCGCATGGCCATGAACATGGCTTGCACCCTGTTTGGCCTGACCCCGGTGGAGGCCATGGCCGGGGTGACCCGCCACGCCGCCAGGGCGCTCGGTGAGCAGGAACGGCTGGGGCAGCTCAAGGTCGGCATGCTGGCGGATTTCCTTGTCTGGAACTGCGGCCATCCGGCCGAGCTCAGCTACCTCATCGGTGTCGATCAGCTGGTGAGCCGTGTGGTCAACGGGGAGGAGACCCTTCATGGATAAGTTCAACGGGATCGACATGTCGGTCTGGCAGGGGCGTCAGGATCCCGAAGACGGCGAGCTGGCCCTGCGCTGGCACGATAGGGTGCAACCCTGGCAGGGGAATCGCGAACCCGGCGTGGTGCTGCTCGGCTTTGCCTGTGACGAAGGGGTGCGCCGCAACAAGGGGCGGGTCGGTGCGGCCGGTGCACCGCTGGCGGTGCGCAAGCTGCTGACCAACACGGCCTGGCATCTGGGAGCCCCCGTCTATGACGGCGGGGATCTGGCCTGTGAGGACGGCGATCTCGATGCCGCCCACGGGCGCTTGGCCGAGCGGGTCGCGAGTGCGCTGGATCAGGGGCACTTCCCCCTGGTGCTGGGAGGCGGCCACGAGGTGGCGTTTGGCAGCTGGAGCGGCCTGAACCGTCATCTTGGTGGCGAAGGGCGGGTCGGGATCATCAATTTCGACGCCCACTTCGATCTACGCATGAAACAGGAGCAGGCGAGCTCGGGCACCCCCTTCTTCCAGATTGCCGAGCAGTGCGCTGCCCAGGGCACCCCCTTTCACTATGCCTGTCTCGGGGTGGCTGAAACCGCCAATACCGCGGCGCTCTTTGCCCGCGCCGAGGCGCTGGGAGTCTGGCACGTGCTGGACGAGGCGATGACGCCGACCGAGCTGCCAGTCTTGCTAGGCGGGCTGGATGCCTTCATAGCCCGTTGCGACCACCTCTATCTCACCATCGATCTCGACGTGCTGCCGGCGGCGGTGATGCCGGGAGTGAGCGCTCCCGCCGCTCGCGGCGTGGAGCTGGCGGTCATCGAACCGCTTATCGCCCATATCCGGGCCAGCGGCAAGCTCAGGCTCGCCGATCTGGCTGAGTACAACCCGAACCTGGATCAGGACAACCGCAGTGCCCGCGTGGCCGCGCGCCTGGTTCACCAGTTGACCAAGTAGTGGCGCACCGCGCCGCCTGACTGCATCGCTAAACAAGGAGTGTCTATGTCTGTACAACACCAGGATCCCCGCCACGATCCGAGCCGCGTGATCCGTGCTCCCCACGGCACCCAGCTGACCGCCAAGAGCTGGCTCACCGAAGCGCCATTGCGGATGCTGATGAACAACCTGGATCCGGATGTTGCCGAGCATCCCCAGTCCCTGGTGGTGTACGGCGGCATCGGCCGCGCCGCCCGCAACTGGGCCTGCTATGACAAGATCGTCGAGGTACTGACCCGGCTCGAGGACGATCAGACCCTGCTGGTGCAATCCGGCAAGCCGGTCGGGGTGTTCCAGACCCACAAGGATGCGCCGCGGGTGCTCATCGCCAACTCCAACCTGGTGCCCCACTGGGCCAACTGGGAGCACTTCAACGAGCTCGATAAAAAGGGTTTGATGATGTACGGCCAGATGACTGCTGGCTCCTGGATCTACATCGGCACCCAGGGCATCGTGCAGGGCACCTACGAGACCTTCTTCGCGGTGGCGAACCAGCACTTCAATGGCGAGCCCAAAGGCCGCTGGATCCTGACCGGGGGCCTGGGTGGCATGGGCGGTGCCCAGCCCCTTGCTGCCACCATGGCCGGTTTCTCCATGATCGCCGTGGAGTGCGACGAGACCCGTATCGATTTCCGTCTGCGTACCCGCTACGTCGACAAGAAGGCCCACAGCCTAGATGAGGCGCTGGCCATGATCGAGGAGGCCAAACGCAGCGGCACCGCCGTCTCCGTCGGCCTGCTCGGCAACGCCGCCGACGTCTTCGCCGAGCTGGTGGCTCGCGGCATCACGCCGGACGTGGTGACCGACCAGACCTCCGCCCATGACCCGGTACACGGCTACCTGCCCCAGGGCTGGAGTGTGGCCCAATGGCGCGATCTGCAAAAGAGCGCACCGGACGAGGTCAACGTGGCGGCTCGCCGCTCCATGGCCCGTCAGGTCGAAGCCATGCTGACCCTGCAATCCCGCGGCGCCGCCACGCTCGATTACGGCAACAACATCCGTCAGATGGCGCTGGAAGAGGGGGTCAAGAATGCCTTCGACTTCCCGGGCTTCGTGCCGGCCTACATCCGCCCGCTGTTCTGCGAGGGCATTGGCCCGTTCCGCTGGGTGGCGCTCTCCGGCGACCCGGAAGACATCTACAAGACCGACCAGAAGGTAAAAGAGCTGATCCCGGACGATCCCCACCTGCACAACTGGCTCGACATGGCCCGCGAGCGCATCGCCTTCCAGGGCCTGCCGGCGCGGATCTGCTGGGTTGGCGTCAAGGATCGGGTGCGCCTGGGCCTGGCCTTCAATGAGATGGTGAAGAATGGCGAGCTGAAGGCTCCGGTCGTCATCGGCCGTGACCACCTTGACTCCGGCTCGGTGGCGAGCCCGAACCGCGAGACCGAATCCATGATGGATGGTTCCGACGCCGTTTCCGACTGGCCGCTGCTCAACGCCCTGCTCAACACCGCCGGCGGCGCGACCTGGGTTTCCCTGCACCACGGTGGCGGTGTGGGCATGGGCTTCTCCCAGCACTCCGGCGTGGTGATCGTCTGTGACGGCACCGACGATGCCGCCAAGCGGGTCGGCCGCGTGCTGCGCAACGACCCGGCCACCGGGGTGATGCGTCACGCCGACGCCGGCTACGAGATTGCCATCAACTGTGCCGTTGAGGCGAAACTGGATCTGCCGATGATCGACGCCACCGGCAAAGGGGTGAAATAAGATGTTCGAACTCAATCTGCAACCGGGCAAACTCTGCCTCGCCACCCTGCGCCGTGTCAGCCGTGAGCCGGTACATGTCAGCCTGGATCCGGCTGCCCTGGCGGGGATCCACGCCTCCGCCGCCGTGGTCACCAAGGTGATCGAGCAAAACCGGGTGGTCTACGGCATCAACACCGGCTTTGGCCTGCTGGCCAACACCCGCATTCCGGTGGAGCAGCTGGACGAGCTGCAGCGTTCCATCGTGCTCTCCCATGCGGCAGGGATTGGCGAGTACATGGAGGACGCCACCGTACGGTTGATGATGGTGCTCAAGGTCAACTCGCTCGCCCGTGGCTTCTCCGGCATCCGGCTGACGGTGCTCGAGGCCCTGATGACCCTTATCAACGCCGAGGTCTACCCCGTGGTGCCGAAGAAGGGCTCCGTCGGCGCTTCCGGCGATCTGGCGCCCCTGGCCCATATGAGCTGCCTGCTGATCGGTGAAGGCAAGGCCCGTCACAAGGGTGAGCTGATCGACGCCGCCACTGCCCTGAAGATTGCCGGGCTGGAGCCCATTGCCCTGGCGCCGAAAGAGGGGCTGGCCCTGCTCAACGGCACCCAGGCGAGCACCGCCTTCGCGCTGGAAGGGCTGTTCCATGCCGAGGATCTCTACGCCGGTGCCATCACCATCGGTGCCATGAGCGTTGAAGCGGCGCTGGGCAGCCGCCGGCCGTTCGATGCCCGCATCCACGAGGTGCGCGGTCAGCGCGGCCAGATCGATGCGGCCGCCTGCTACCGCCACCTGCTGGTGGACGGCAGCGAGATCGGCATGTCCCACCACAACTGCGAGAAGGTGCAGGATCCTTACTCCCTGCGCTGTCAGCCCCAGGTGATGGGTGCCTGCCTGACCCAGATCCGTCAGGCCGCCGAGGTGCTGGTGTGCGAGGCGAACGCGGTCTCCGACAACCCCCTGGTGTTTGCCGAGGATGAGGAGATCATCTCCGGCGGCAACTTCCACGCAGAACCCGTGGCCTTTGCCGCCGACAACCTGGCCCTGGCCATCGCCGAGATCGGGTCGCTGTCCGAGCGGCGCATGGCGCTGCTCATCGACTCGCGTATGTCCGGCCTGCCGGCCTTCCTGGTGAACAACGGCGGGGTGAACTCCGGTTTCATGATCGCCCAGGTCACTTCGGCGGCGCTCGCCTCCGAGAACAAGACCCTGGCCCACCCGGCCTCGGTGGACAGCCTGCCCACCTCGGCCAACCAGGAGGACCACGTCTCCATGGCCACCTTTGCCGGTCGCCGGCTGGCGGACATGGCCGAGAACACCCGTGGCATCCTGGCGGTGGAACTGCTGGCAGCGGCCCAGGGGCTCGACTTCCGCGCACCCCTGCGCTCCACCGAGCTCATCGAGCTGGCCAAGGGCCGTCTGCGGGAAGAGGTCAGCTTCTATGACAAGGACAGGTACTTTGCACCGGACATCGAGGCGGCCGCCGCCCTGCTGGGCCGTGCCAGCTACAACGACCTGATCCCGGCCGGGACTCTGCCCAGCCTCTGAATTGGAGCTTGAGCAACCATAAAAAAGACCGCCCATGGGGCGGTCTTTTCATTTCCGTCTCCCGCGCTCCGCGTCGGGGCCATCGGAAGCGCGCTGCGCAGAGTGGCAGCAGGCAGGTGGTGGCGGCCTTATCCGTGTTCAAACATCCGGAACAGATAAACCACGAACAGCACTGGGGTGAGTGCTGGCAGCCTTATCCGTGTTCAAACATCAGGAACAGGTAAACGACAAACAGCACAAGATGGGTGGCGCCGTGCAGGGCGTGGGTGCGGCCGCTGCTGAAGGTCACTTTACAGACCATGAGGGTGGTGATGAGCAGCACCATGTCGGCAGGGGAGAGGCCCAGGCGCACTTCCTGCCCCATCAGGGAGCCGATGAAGAGCACGGAGGGTACCGTGAGGGCGATGGTGGCCAGCACGGAGCCGAAGTAGAGATTCATGGCCCGCTGCAACTGGTTGTTGAAGGCCGCCTTGATGGCGCCGACCGCTTCGGGGGCCAGTACGATACAGGCGACGATGAAGCCACCCAGTGCCATCGGGGCTTCCATCACGTGCACCCCGTAGTTGATGGGGATAGCCAGGGTCTTGGCCAGCAGGATGACCACCACCAGGTAGGCGAGCAGCAAGAGGGTGTGATAGACGTTGCTCTGCAGCGGGCCGTGGTGATCCTCGAGATCCTCGTGATCGCTGTCGACGAAGAAGTGGCTGTGGCTGCGGGTCTGGATCAGCAGGAAAACACCATAGAGCAGGATGGAGATGATGATCAGCATCCATGACATGGCCTTGGAGAGGCTGCCCAGGGTGCCGCCCTGGGTGAAGTTCGGCAGGACCAGACAGAGCAGTGCCAGGGGAATGATGGCCACCAGATAGGATTTGACCCCGTCCAGATTGAAGTTCTGGGTGTGATAGCGCCAGCCGCCAAACAGCAGGGTGAAGCCCACCAGACCGTTGGTGACCAGCATCACCACCGCGAACATGGTGTCGCGGGCCATGGTGGGATTGGGATCGCCGGTCAGCATGACGGAGGAGATCATCACCACTTCCAGGGAGATGACCGAGAGGGTCAGGATCAGGGTACCGAAGGGTTCCCCGAGCTTGATGGCGAGGGCGTCAGAGTGACGCACGACGGAGAAGATGGCCCAGGTCACGATGGCAAGCAGGGCCAGCGACACCGGCAGGTAGACCGCAAGGGGGGTTGTCTCTGCCAGCAGGTCGCTCCCCAGGGTTTTGAAGAAGAGCAGGGTCAGCAGACCGGCAGGCAGAGCAATCTCTTGTCGGATAAAAGACTTCATAGGCAGTGGTTCTCATCTCGGGGCGGCCTCGGCCGACGGGGTATGGAGCGACTTGGTGCACCCAGGGTGCACAGACCCATGATAAGGGGAGATGCTCCTCATGCGGAGCATCATTTTGTTGCAAAGGGTGAGAGGCGGGGCAGGTACCGCCTCAGTGCGGGTCGGAGGGGCTGGTTGTCTCGCCCTCTTGCCATGCCATCAGCCAGATCTTCAGTTTGCTCAGGGGCATGGGCTTGGCATAGACGTAGCCCTGGATCAGGTGGACTCCGTGGCGATGCAGATAATCCACCTGCTCCTGGGTTTCGACCCCTTCGGCGATCATCTCCATGCCCGATTTGAGGCCGAAAGCGATGGTGGCATCCAGCACGCTGCGTTTGAGGTCGTCCGTGCCTATGGTATCCACGAACATCTTGTCGATCTTGATCTGGCGAATGCCGAGCCGTTGCAGGTAGGCAAAGCCGCCATAGCCGGTGCCGAAGTCATCCAGCTTGAAGTGATAGCCCCTCTCCTGCAGAGCAGCGATCTCCGCCATGGCCCCCTGGATGTGCTTGATGGGATCCCGCTCGGTGAGTTCGAAGGTGAGGCGGGCCGGCGAGGGCCAGCCATGGCGCTGCAACTGGGTGCGCAGACGAGGTTGCTCGATATGGCCCGCCACCAGATTGACGCTGACCCACTGGTGCGGGGCCAGGACGGGGAGATCCGCCAGGATGCGCTCCAGCAGTTGATCCGTCATCGGCAGGATCAGCCCCTGCTCCTCCGCATAGGCGATGAAGGTGCCTGGCGACACCAAATCCCGTCCTCGCTGCCAGCGCAGCAAGGCCTCGAATCCCACCACCCTTCGGTTTCTGCTGTCCACTATGGGCTGATAGAAGGGGATGAACTCCCGCCGAGCCAGCCCTCTTTGCAGCAATCCTTTGAGGGAGCGCCGGTAGTTTCTAAGGCTCCAGTAGAGGGCCGCCAGCAGCGCCCCCAGCGCCCCGGCCGACCAGAGGCCATAACGGTGTATCTGTGAGCGGGCGTAGCGTTTCAGTGCCTCGCCAGCCCAGAGGGTCTGTTCCACCTGATGCTGGGGGTCGAAACTGAGCAGCCGCATCGGGTGTGCCTCTTCTCGAATGTGCTTGTTGCCACGGGGGAAAAAGAGCCCGGACTGGGTCGGGTGCTTGTGGTTGAACTCCAGGTAGAAACAGTCGTTGCAGGGGGTGCGCAGCAGCTCATGGCTCCAGCTGCTGTCGAGCACCCAATAGGCCAGATTGCCGTTGCGTCTCGCATAGACCAGGGTTTCGCGTTCGGTATCGAACATGGGGGCCGTGCTGGAAATATGAAAGTCGGGGGAGACCGGTATGCCGGCGTCGGCAAGCTGGGGCAGGGCGGGGCCCAGGGTGGAGCAGCCGCTCCCGTTGGCAAGCTGCAGGCCGGCCAGGCGAATATGGCGGTTGTAATACTGGGGTGAGCGCAGCAGCGCCATGTCTTTGGGGCCGCAATCGAAGGCAAAGTGGGCGAGTTGAGCGGGGACATCGTGATCCAGGAGCTGGTTGCGCTCCTGCTGGTAGTCGAGCAGAGCCCTTTCCTTTGTCTGCAACAGGTGGTGAGCCAGCTTGTCGCTCAACAGGGGGGTGAGCAACAGCATCAGCAGCGGGGGCAAACAGAAGAGGCCCAGAGGAATCCATAACGGAGATCGTGCAGACATGGTGGGCCCCCTTCTTCCCTGAAATGAAACAACCCGATTGAGACTCAAGCATCATAGCATTAGCTGCATCGATTTGAGCCAAGTTGGTCACACTTGGAACAAAAACGATAATTAATTGATAAATAAAGGATATGGCTACACACCTGAACAAGATTCAATCGCTGACCTGTCATAAATGACAATTGTCCAGCTTATCTGAAGTGGCTAAAGTAGCGGTGCGGTTTGACTCACCGTGTGTTCAATACTCCTGTATCTATTTTTGTCAGTAGCACAGAGTGTTAGTTTTGATATGAGTGTTTCTTTTGGTCCCCGTTGTGGGACCATTTTTCTGTCCGCTCCTCAGCCTGTGTCCCCTCGTTCTCTCCCTTGATGCCTCTTTTGCGGCCCGCACAACGGCGCCGCATGACGCATCCGCCCGCTTATTTGTAGAAGCGGGATCTTCATCCATAGGCGGCGTTTGGTCTGGGCTGATACCATGAGGCCCTATGGATGCTGTCGGCTACGGAAAGGCACATGAAACTGACCACTCAACTCGTCTCTTTTATTACGCTGTGCGTGATCTCGGCCATGGCCATGGTGATGCTCGGCGGGGTCTTCAGTTTTCGCCAGATGGGAATGGAGCTGCAGCAGAACCGTGTCGACTCCCTGGTGGAGATCATCGACAAGCAGCTCGGGGTGACCGATGACCAGCAAGCCCTTGCCCGCTGGCTGCCCTCCCTGTTGCGGGCCTCCCATGTGGTGGAGCTGGAGATCCGTCAGGACAAGCAGCGGGTCTACTGGTTTCGCGATGTGCAACAGCAGACGGACGAGAGCCTGCTGATCGCCTACAGCGAGGCGATCCCCAATCAGGCCGGGATGCGGGCCGAGTTCAAGCTGGACAGGCCGTTCAAGGAGTTCGAGTACTCCATGAAGGCGATGTTCGGCATCTCTCTGGGTATCTTCATCGTGGTGTTCGGGCTCTGGTACTCCATCCGCTGGCTCCGTCAGCAGTTGCGCGGTGCCGAGCTGCTGGCGGAGCGTGCCCAGCTGATCCTGGATGGCAAGCTGACCAAGCTGGCCCATGACCCTGCCGAGGAGTGGCCTGTTTCGGCCAGTCAGGCCCTCACCCATCTGCTGACCGAGCTGGCCGACGCCCGCAAGGAGCGCAGCCGCTTCGACAACTTCATCCGCAGCAACGCCTTCGTCGACAAGACGACGGGCATCGGCAACCGCCTCTTCTTCGACAACCGGCTGGAGAGCGCCATCATGGAAGCAAGCGTGATCAGCGGCGGTGTGCTGCTGATCGAGCTGGCCGGTCTGGAGGAGCTGGATCCCGAGCTGAGCGGGCGCCCGAGCCAGGAACTCCTGATGGAGGCGAGCGCCACCATCGCCGCCTTCGTGCGAAAGCACAGCGGAGCCCTGCAGGCGCGCTATGCCGGTCAGGTCTTTGCCGTGCTGCTGCCGAACATGTCAGAGAGCGAGATGGTGGACGGTGCCAGCCAGTTGCTCAAGAGTCTGCAGCGGCTGCACTGGCCCGAAGCGGTCAATGCCGACACCGCCGTCTATCTCGGCGCGGTCTGCTATCAGGCACAGGATTCCCTGCTCAAGGTGCAGGAAGAGGCAGAGCTGGCGCTCAAGAGCGCACGCCTGCAAGGACACAGCGGTTGGTTCCTGTTCGAGAAATCCCTCAACGAGGAGGCGAGCAGCAAGGGAACGGTGCGCTGGCGCACCCTGATCAGCCGTCGCATCGAGGAGCAGGGCATCGACTTCTACGTCCAGCCTGTGCAGCAGGAGCGGGATCAGGTGGTGTTGCAGCAGGAGCTGCTCATCCGCCTTCACGACGAGCAGGGCCGGGAGCTGCAGGCGGGGGTCTTCATGCCCATGGCGGAGAAGGCCGGTCTGCTGCTGCCGCTGGACAGGCTGGTGGTGGCCCGAGCCTTGCGACTGCTGCGCCAGCGACCGGCATCGAGCTGCCCCATCAGCCTCTCTCTGTGCGCCCAGAACCTGCTCACCCGCGAGTTCCAGCGCGAGCTCTTCTTCGAGCTGTTCCAGTTGCCGCGCAGTACCAACGAGGGGTTGATCCTGCAGTTGTCGGAGTCTCAGGTGACCCGCCACTACGAGGCCCTCAAGCGGCCGCTTCGGGCGATGCGCATGCTGGGGTGCAGGCTTGCCATCGATCATGCGGGCCAGGACGTGGTGAGCACCCAGTACATCAAGGAGTTCGAGATCCACTTCCTCAAGCTGCACCCCAGCCTGGTGCGGGAGATCCACCTGCGCCAGGTCAACCAGATGGCGGTACGCAGTCTGGTGGGGGGCTGTGCCAATACCCAGGCCCGGGTCATCGCGGTGGGGGTGGAGAGTGGCGACGAGTGGAAGATGCTGCGACACCTGGGCGTGCATGCCGGTCAAGGTCCCTGGTTTGCCGACCCCGAGCCCCTCAACCTGCCTGACTAGCGTCCCGGCCGGGGTGACAGGCGGCCCTGCTCCTGCAGGCCCGCCAGCCCCTGCAAGCCACCTGTGTGGATGAAGATGATCTTGCTGCCGCGCGCAATGCGGCCTGCCGCCAGTTCGCGAAACAGCCCCCACATCGCCTTGCCACTGTAGATGGGTTCCAGCGGCAAGCCGGTTTCGGCACTGAATGCCTGCACCCATTGCCAGAGTGCCGGACTGAACCTGGCATAGCCGCCGTCGTGGTGATCCAGCGCGATGCGCCAGCCTGGGGTGGTGGCCGCCGCCGGATGCAACCGGCATACCTCGCCGGTGATGAAATCGGCCCCCTTGAGCACGGCGATGGCCAGGATCTGCTCCTGCGCCCGCTTGCCCGCGATGAGCCCCGCCAGGGTGCCGCCGCTGGCGCAGGGCAGCACCCAGAGATCCGGCGAGAAGGGCACCTCGTCGACCAGCTCGGCCACCCCGGGGATGGCCAGCGGGCTGCTGCCTCCTTCCGGTACCAGCAGTGTGTCGTCATCCTCGAACCGGGCAAGCCATTCGGGATCCTGGCGCCGGCGATAGTCCTGCCGGTCGACAAAAACGAGATCCATGCCCCAGCCTTTGGCCGCTTTCAGGGTGGGATTGCTGACGGTATCCCCTTCACCGCGTATGATGCCCGTGGTGCGCAGTCCCAGTCTGAGTCCTGCTGCGGCCAGGGCGTGGATGTGATTGGAGTAGGCGCCGCCAAAGGAGAGGATGTGGCCCTTGCCCAGCATCTGTGCCTGTTGCAGATGGTATTTGAGCTTTCGCCACTTGTTGCCGGAGAGGGTCGGGTGGATGAGATCGTCCCGCTTGCACCAGAGCGTGACGTCATGGGCTGCCAGCAGAGGATGCCGGATCCGGTGCAGGGGGGAGGGGAGCTGAAGGGGGGCCATGGGATCGTCTCCCGTGGGTGCCAGCGTGGTCGTCGATGCGTCGTTTGTCATAAAGTTGGAGGCTAATAGCCTGTTTATGTTAAGGTTTAGTCCGTTTTACGCGGCCAGGTGAAGATCCAGATGAAGTCACTGTTCAGACGTTCTCCCTCCAGCCATCAGGTCGGGATCCTGCTGGCCAGCGATCGCATTCTGCTGGCCTGCGTGGACCCCGTTCCCGTGTTTGCCAGCCAGCCTGTCAACGGCCCCCACGACTGGTCCAAGGCCCTGGCCGAGCTGTTTTCCCGGCACGGTCTGGCCAAGTCTAAGGTGCGGGTGGCCCTCGCGGCCAGCCTTTATCAGCAGATCCAGATCGACAAGCCCGCCGTCCCCGATGCCGAGATGGCGGGGGCCCTGCCCTGGGCCATCAAGGATTTCGTCAACGAGCCGGTGTTGCAGCTCGCCATGGATTATGTGGATCTGCCGACGCCCCCTGCCGGGCGTCCGCGCATCAACGTTATCTGCATGCCCAAGAGCCGGGTGCAGCAGGTGGCGGATGCGGTCAACGGCGCGGCGACCCTGGAGGCCATCGTCAGTGACGAGCTGGCCATGACGGCCCTCTACGAGGCGGACCAGATGGTGCGCATGCTGCTCTGGCAACCCCGGGGGCAGGAGCTGCAACTGCTGGTCTTCCATCGGGGCGGACTCTGTTTCTCCCGCCAGTTGCGTGGATTTGCGAGCCTCACCGGCAGCCATGAGCCAGATGCCGACCAGCTCGACGCGCTGGCGCTGGAGATCCAGCGATCCATCGATTATCTGGCCGGCCATCTCAAGCTGCCCGAGCCCGGCCAGTTGCAACTGGCCATCGCCTCCTCCGCCATGGGGGTATTGGTGCGTCACCTGGAACAGACATTCGGTTTCCCGGTGTCGGCCATGGCAAACAAGGCGGTACTGGCAGGAGTCGAATACCTCAGTGCCTATGGCGCGGCCCTGGGCAGGAGCGACTGATGAAACACCATATCAACCTCTATGGCGCCGAATTCCGGCCAAGACGCCTGTGGGCCAGCCTGCCCCAGATGGCGTTGGTCTGGGGCGGCGTCCTGGTGCTGCTGCTGGGGGCCACCCTCTTCTATGGCTGGCAACAGCAGGGCCTCGATCGTGAATTGGCTGGCGTACGGGCACAGCTCGACGTGCAGCGCGGCGAGGCCAGGCGTCTCGATGCGGAGCTGGCGCGCCATCTGGCGAATGCAGACTTGCAGCGGCAACTGGCCGACAAGCGGGAAGAGCTGGGGGCCAAACAGGCGCTGATGCAGCAGCTTGGCCACCTCTCCCTGCAAAAATCCCAGGGCTATGCGGGGGTGATGGCGGACCTTGCCCGCCTGCGGGATCCCCGCCTCTCCCTGCAACGGATCGAAATAAGCGACGGGCGCATCAACCTCGCGGGCGTGGCCGAACGCAGTCAGGACGTGCCCGCCTGGGTGAACCGCTTCAAACAGACCCCCTCCCTGGCGGGCAAGCAGTTTGGCGAGCTCACCCTGAGTCGGGACAAGGAGGGCCAGCTTGCCTTCCAGCTCAGTGGCATAGCGCGGGAGACTCCCTGATGGACATGAAGGCACAATGGCAGGGATGGGCGCAGCAGATCGCAGCCCTCAGCCTGCGTGAGCGGATCCTCATTCTGTTGACCGGGGTTGTGCTGCTCGGGGCCATGGGCATCTATGGCTGGCTGGATGACGCCGACACCCGGCTGGGCCAGGATCGGCAGGCCCTGGCTGCGGCGCAGCGGGATCTGGAGATCCTGACCCTGGAAAACCAGGGCAAGCAGGCCAGGCTGGGGCGGGATCCCGATGCCCAGGTGCGCGAGCAGCTCGCCGGTGTCGAGACCACTCTGCGCCAGATGGATGCCGAGCTGCTGGCTCAGACGGTGGATCTGATCCCCGCCCACGAAATGCCCGCTGTGCTGGAAGCCCTGTTGTCCCGCTCCGCCAACCTGCATATGCTGGCGCTCACCTCCCTCAAGCCCGAGCCGCTGATGGCCGGGGAGCAGAAGGTGAACCTGTTCAGGCACGGCATCCGGCTTCAGCTGGAGGGCGGCTATTTCGATGTCTACCAGTACCTGAAAGCGCTCGAAGCCCTGCCTCGCCACTTCTACTGGAAGGGCTTTGACTACCGGGTGGTCGAGCATCCCAAGGCGGCGGTAGCGATGGAGATCTACACCCTCAGCACCAGCAAGGAGTTCATCCGTGGTTAAGCGGCATGTCGGCGGGACGGGATCCCGCATTTTTGCCTTCCCATCCTGGCGCTGGCTGGCCCTGTGGGGGAGCCTGCTCGCGCTGCAGGCCCAGGCCGAGGTGCTGCAGGATCCCACCATGCCCCTGGCGGGATCCGGCTCGGCGGCGAGTGTCGCCAAGGAGGCCGGTCTGCCCAGGTTGCAGAGCGTCATCCTGGGGAGCGGGCCCGCCCTGGCGGTGCTCGACGGTCAAAGCTACCGGGTCGGCCAGCAGGTCAACGGATTCCGGCTGGTGGGGATCAGCGCCGACAGCGTGGTGCTGGAAAAAGCGGGCAAACGCCAGACACTGACCCTGTTTGGCAGCAAGATCCGGATGTGAAGTGGGTGTCGCACGGGATGGTGCGGGCCAGGTTTGTCGAGTTTCATAGCGAGTCAGGTGCACGAATAACATGAAAAAACACCCTTTTTGTCTGCTTCCCCTCGCGCTGGCGGTGGCGGGTTGCACTACCTATCGTCACCCCGAGCCGGTACAGGCCAAAGATGCACTCAAGCAGGCGATGAGCGAGCAGAGCCCGACCGCCCCCCTGACTTCCCTGCCGCCCTCGGTGCAGAGCGAGCTGTTGCAGCTCAATCGTCCCCAGCAGCCGATGACCATTCCCGAGAAGCGGATGCGCATCGCGGCCCATGACGTGGACGCGGTGGAGTTCTTCGGCTCCCTGTTCAAGGGCTCCCGCTACAGCGTGGCGGTCCATCCCGGTGTGGCGGGCGTCATTTCGGTAGAGCTCAAGGATGTGACCCTGCAGGAGGCGCTGGCGACCGTCGGCGACATGTACGGCTTCGACGTACAGCGCAAGGGCAACGTGTTCCACGTCTATCCCGCCGGTCTGCGCACCGAGACCATTCCGGTCAACTACCTGATGATGGCCCGGCGCGGTCTCTCCCGTACCTCGGTGAGCACAGGCGGGGTGACGGCCAACGACAACAACAATGGCAATAACAACAACTTTGACAACGGCCTGAACAACAGCGGCAACAACAACAGCCAGGGCAACACCGCCAGCGGTGACAACAACACCAACAGCAACGGCACCCGCATCGAGACGGACAGCAACAACGACTACTGGACCGATCTGCGGGATGCCCTGCAGACCCTGATCGGCACAGGGGAAGGGCGGGCCGTCATCACCAGTCCCCAGGCGGGCCTGGTCACGGTGCGTGCCTATCCCAAGGAGCTCAAGGCGGTGCGCGAGTTCCTGGACCAGTCCGGCGAACACCTCAAGCGCCAGGTGGTGCTGGAGGCGCGGATCCTGGAAGTGTCCCTCAACGAGGGTTACGAGCAGGGGGTGGACTGGAGCGGTCTCTCCGCAAGCTGGGACGGCGGCAAGGGCATCACGGGGGGCGGCTCCCTCATGGACAGCCCCATCGCTTCGACCCCCAACCAGATCTTCCGGGCTCTGGGGGGCGGCGCCGGTTTCACCATCTCCGATGGCAACTTCAACGTCGCGGTCAGCCTGCTCAAGACCCAGGGGGACGTGAACACCCTCTCCAGCCCGCGCGTGACGGCCACCAACAACCAGAAAGCGGTGATCAAGGTGGGGACGGACGAATACTTCGTCACCAACGCCTCTACCACCACCACCACCTCGGGGACTTCGGCCCCCATCGTCACCCCGAACGTGGAGTTGACCCCCTTCTTCTCGGGGATAGCCCTGGACGTGACTCCCCAGATCGACGAGCAGGGCAAGGTATTGCTGCATATCCACCCCTCCGTCATCGACACCGAGGAGCAGAGCAAGACCATCAGCGTCGGCACCGCCGATCCCCTGGTGTTGCCGCTGGCCAAGAGCTCCATCCGCGAGTCCGATACCGTAGTGCAGGCCAACAATGGGGACATCATCGTCATCGGTGGTCTGATGAAGACCGACAGGCAGGAGATTGTCAGCAAGGTGCCCCTGCTGGGTGACATCCCCTGGGTCGGCGAGGCCTTCACCAACCGCCGGGAGAGCAACCGCAAGGTGGAGCTGGTGATCCTGCTCAAGCCCACCGTGGTGGAAAAAGACACCTGGCAGAAAGAGCTGCAACGCTCCTCCGAGCTGCTCGATAAATGGTATCCCCCCAAGGGCTGATCCGGGATGACACGCCTGTTGAGCACTCCTTCTCCCATGTGGCGGCGCCTCCCGGCTGTCACCACTCTGCCCTGCCCGACGGCGGAGGCGCCATGTCGCTGATCCGGGGCTGTCTGCGGCTACGCGCCCTGGACTCTGGCCGGGAGGGTGCATGTATCTGAGCCACTTCGGACTGCGGGAGGCCCCCTTCGGCCTGACCCCGAACACCGGTTTCTATTACGGCCTGCCCCCCCACGAGGAGGCCATGCAGGTGCTCAACTGGGCGCTTTCCCAGGGGGAGGGGTTCATCAAGGTGACCGGCGAGGTCGGCACTGGCAAGACCCTGCTCTGTCGCAAACTGCTGAGCGAGCTCGGCTCCGAGGCCTGCCCGGTGCGCCTGGCCTGGCTGCCCAACCCCCATCTCACTCCGGGGGAGCTGCGCACGGCCCTGGCCCTGGAGCTGGGGTTGACGCTGGCGGGGGAGAGCGAGCTGGATCTCACGGATCGTATTCACCGCCATCTGATCTCCCTGCATCGGCAGGGGAGCCGGGTGGTGGTGCTGATAGACGAGGCGCAAGCCCTGCCGGACGAGACCCTGGAGGCGATCCGGCTGTTTGGCAACCTGGAAACCGAATCCAGCAAGCTGCTGCAAATCGTGTTGTTCGGCCAGCCCGAGCTGGATGCCAGGCTCGGGCAGCCCCGTCTTCGCCAGTTGCGCCAGCGCATCGGTTTTTCCTACCGCCTGCGGCCGCTGCGGCTCGACGAGACCCGGGCCTATCTGGAGTACCGGCTGCAGGTGTCCGGTTATCGCGGGGCCGCCCTGTTCGATGGCCGCGCCCTGCGCAGGCTGTGGCGCGCATCCCGCGGCATTCCCCGCCTCATCAACATACTGGCGCAGAAGTGCCTGATGCTGGCCTATGGTCGCGGTGTGCGGCGGATCGACAGCGCCCTGGTCCGGCTCGCCATCCGGGATACCGATGATGCCCGCCGTGGCCGTCTCACCCTCTGGTGGCCCCTGTTGTTGTTGCTGGGCACCGCCCTGGCGTATGGAGTCTGGTCATGAGCGTGATCAATCAGATGCTGAAAGATCTGGATAGGCGTCAGCAAGAGGCCGAGGGAGCCGCCGTCTATGTGGCGCCGGTGCGCCAGCAAGGCTGGTGGATGCTGGTGCTGACCCTGCTGTGTACCCTGGCCCTGGGGATCCTCGGCTGGCGCACCTGGATCTTCTGGCAGCAGAGCCAGCGAGCCTCCCTGCCAGCGGCGCAGGTCGAGGCCCCCCGCACCGCCCCTGCGGTGGCGCCATCCGCGCCCCTGGCGGTGGTGGCCACCACGCAGGCGGTCTCCTCTGCCGCGCCAGTGGCAAAGGTGCCCGCCGCCAGTGCCGAGTCGACCGCCGCGAGAGTGGCCCCCTCCGCAGCCGAGCAGGCTCCGGCCGATGAGGCCGTGCTCGCCGATGAGGGTAATCCGCAGGAAGCGCTGGGGGACGAGACGATCCCGAGCGACGAGGAGCTGCAGCCGGACCTCTATGCCGAGCTGGCCGCGGAGCAGAGTGCCGAAGAGGCGCCTGCCCCCGCCGCGCCGCGCAAACCCGGGATCCTGAAGATCGAGACGGTGGAACTCTCCGACGCCGAGCTGGCCACCCTGGCCGAGCGCAAGGCGACCACGGCCATGGCCAAGGGACGGATGCAGGAGGCGCAGGATGGCTACTACGAAGTGCTGGCCCACGATCCCCACAACCAGGGGGCGCGGGAACAGCTGGCGGGCCTGCTCTATGGCGCCGGACGGCTGACCGAGGCCGCCCAGGTGCTGGAAGAGGGGCTGAGGCTGGATCCCGCGCAGGCGGACCTGCGTCTGCTGCTGGCCCGTGTGGCCATCAGCGGCGGGGATCGGCAGAAGGCGCTGGACTGGCTCACCGGCTATCAGCCCGATATTGCCAGCAATCTGGATTATTACGCCACCTGGGCCGGCCTTGCCCAGGAGCTGGGGCAGCCTGTCCAGGCGTCCGAGATGTACGTCAGGCTGCTGCGCCAGCAGCCGGATCAGGGGCGCTGGTGGCTGGGACTGGGGGTGGCGGAGGATGGTCAGGGACACCGTCAGCGGGCACTGGATGCCTATCGCAATGCCCAGTTGCACGGCAATCTGGGGGAGGCCTCCACCCAATGGCTCGAACAACGAATTGGCCAACTGACCCATTGATAGAACGGCAGTTCGATGAGCCCATGCCATCGGACAAGGCAGCGGGCGTGAAGCAACAGAGATCGGAGCAACAATGGCACAACCCAGACTGAAAATGCGCCTAGGCGACCTGCTGGTACAGGAACAGATCATCTCGGATGATCAGCTGCAGCTCGCCCTGCAGCAGCAGCGCCAGACCGGCCGCAAGCTGGGGACCACCCTCATCGATCTCGGCTTCATCAGCGAGGTGCAACTGCTGACCTTCCTCGCCCGTCAGCTGGATGTGCCCTTCTTCGATCTCAACAACCTCACCATCGACGTCTCGGCCGTGGCGCTGTTGCCCGAGGTGCAGGCGCGCCGCTACCGGGCGCTGGCCGTCAACCTGAGCGACGACAAGGTCACCGTGGTGATGTCGGATCCGGCGGATCTGAGCGCCCTCGACGCCATCGCTGCCCTGCTCAGCCCGCGGGAGCTGGTGCTGGCCGTAGCCCGTGAAGGCCAGCTGCTGGAGTATTTCGACCGCCTCTATCGCCGCACCCGGGAGATAGAGAACTTCGCGGTGCAACTGCACGAAGAGCACCAGGAGACCGGCTTCGAGCTGGGGGCCGGCAGCCTCAATGCCGCAACCGACGAGGGGGAGGCGACGGTGGCCAAGCTGCTGCGCTCCCTGTTCGAGGACGCGGTACAGGTGGGGGCCTCCGACATCCATATCGAACCGGACGAGAAGGTGCTGCGCATTCGCCAGCGTATCGACGGCGTGCTGCACGAGAACATCCTCAACGAGGTGCGCATTGCCCAGGCGCTGGTGCTGCGCCTCAAGCTGGTGGCCGGGCTCGACATCTCGGAGAAGCGTCTGCCCCAGGATGGCCGTTTCAACATGAAGGTGCGCGGCCGCGACGTGGATGTGCGGATGTCCACCATGCCGGTGCAGTATGGCGAGTCCGTGGTGATGCGGCTGCTGGATCAATCCTCCGGCATCTTGTCGCTCGCCGAGACCGGGATGCCGCCCGCCATCCTGACCCGCTTCCGCCGTCAGCTCAAACGCCCTCACGGCATGATCCTGGTGACGGGCCCGACCGGCAGCGGCAAGACCACGACGCTCTACGGCGCCCTCTCCGAGCTCAACCAGGCCAGCCACAAGATCATCACGGTGGAAGACCCGGTGGAGTACCGTCTGCCCCGCATCAGCCAGGTGCAGGTCAATCCCAAGATAGGGCTCACCTTCTCCCAGGTGCTGCGCTCCACCCTGCGCCAGGATCCGGACATCCTGCTGGTGGGGGAGATGCGGGACAACGAGACGGTGGAGATCGGCCTGCGCGGCGCCATCACGGGCCACCTGGTGCTGACCACCTTGCACACCAACGACGCCGTGACCAGCGCCCTGCGTCTCATCGACATGGGGGCGCCCGGCTATCTGGTGGCGAGCGCCCTGCGGGCCGTGGTGGCCCAGCGCCTGGTGCGGCGGGTGTGTGAACACTGCGCCTGCGAGACGGCGCCGGACGAGGGGCAGGCCACCTGGCTCTCGGTGCTCTCCGGTGAAGCGCCGGGCCAGCATCGCTATCGCAAGGGGCGGGGCTGCCAGAGCTGCAACTTCACCGGCTATGCGGGCCGGATCGGGGTCTACGAGCTGCTGGAGCTGGATCAATCCATGATGGATGCCCTGCGCCGCAATGATGCCGAGGGGTTTGCCCGGGCGGCACGGGCGCACGAGCACTACCGCCCCCTGGCCCTGACGGCGCTCGACTATGCCCGCGAGGGGATCACCTCGGTGGACGAGGTGCTTCGGCTGGCCGAGGACCTGGGGTAACGCATGAGGCATCTGGATCGTACTGAATCACTCTGCTGGGGTCGCCCATGAACCGTTTTGCCTACAAGGGGCGTGACAGCCAGGGCCAGGCCGTCAGCGGTGTGGTGGAAGCGGTGAGCGAGCTGGCCGCCGCCGAGCAGCTGATGCGCCGCGGGGTGATGCCCACCGAGCTGAAGGCCGGCAAGGCCAGGTCTGCCAGCATCGACTGGTCGCTGCTGCTGGAAGGGAGCGTCAAGCTGGAGGAGCTGGTGGTCTTCAGCCGCCAGATGTATGCCCTGACCCGGGCAGGCATCCCTATCCTGCGCGCCATCGCGGGGCTGGAGGAGAGCGCCCACAGCAAGCCCCTCAAGCGGGCGCTTCACGCCCTGGGGGAGGATCTGGCCAACGGCCGGCCGCTGTCGAGCGCGATGCAGTCGCACCCGAAGGTGTTCAGCAGCCTCTTCGTGGCCATCATCCACGTGGGGGAGAACACGGGTCAGCTGGAGGAGGCCTTCCTGCAGCTCGCCAACTATTTCGATCTGGAGCTGGAGACCCGCAAGCGGATCAAGACCGCCATGCGCTACCCCACCTTCGTGCTGATTGCCATCGCCGTCGCCATGGTGATCCTCAACATCATGGTGATCCCCGTCTTTGCCGGGATGTTTGCCAAGTTCGGGGTGGAGCTGCCGCTGGCGACCCGTATCCTGCTGGCCACCTCCCACTTCTTCGTTCACTACTGGTGGCTGCTGCTCGCCATCCTGGTGGGCGCCGTCGTCGGCTGGCGACGCTGGGTCGCCACCACCAAAGGCAGGCTGACCTGGCACAGATGGCAGCTGCGGCTGCCCATCGTCGGCTCCATCATAGAGCGCTCCCTGCTTGCCCGTTTTGCCCGCAGCTTCTCCATGATGCTCAAGGCCGGCGTGCCGCTCAACACGGCGCTGACCCTGGTGGCCGACGCGGTGGACAACGCCTGGATGGCGGGACAGATCCGCGACATGCGGGGCGGCATCGAGCGCGGCGAGAGCCTGCTGCGCACCGCCGGCGCCAGCGGCCTGTTCACTCCATTGGTGATGCAGATGATCGCGGTGGGGGAGGAGACCGGCCAGGTGGACGAGCTGCTGCACGAAGCGGCCGAGTATTACGAGCGTGAGGTGGATTATGACCTCAAGAGCCTCACCGCCCGCATCGAACCCATCCTCATCGGCATAGTGGCGGTCATGGTACTGGTGCTGGCGCTGGGTATCTTCACTCCCATGTGGGACATGATGAGAGCTGTTCGCGGTCAGTGACAGGGTTTAGCATCTTCACTCCTCTGATGGTGGGACATGATGAGGGCTGTTCGCGGTCAGTGACAGGGTTCAGCATCTTTACTCCCCTGATGGTGAGATACGATGAGAGCGGTGCGCGGCCAGTGACAGGGTTCAGCATCTTCACTCCTCTGATGGTGGGACATGATGAGAGCGGTGCGCGGCCAGTAGGCAGTATCTTCACGGTCATCCGGATGCCGCCCGTGCCGGGCACAGAGAACAGGGTATGAAAGAGCATGAGCAGAGAGTCCGAGCGGGATGAGCACTGGCTGGGGGGGTATCGGCGGGTCGTCGTCTTTATCCTGCTGGCGGTCATCGTCACGGCCCTGGTCATGAGCTATCGCAATCACAGGGAAGAGGCGCTGGCCATCAGCGCCAGCCTGCTCGGTGAGCAGTTCGCACAGCGGGCCCAGCGCCTGCACGGACGCTGGCTCGACGAGCGGCGTCCGTCGGTGCTCCATGCCGAGGGCACAGCCTGGCAGTTCGATGAGCGGGGCTGGCCTCTGGCGGTGTTGCCGCGCCAGTCGCCATCGGCCGATTGCCGTCAGCTCTGGCTCGCCCTGTTGGGGCACGATGAGGGGCTCTTATCCTGGCAGGCCCTTGCCAGCGAAGGAGGCGGCGGGTGTGATTTCGGCCAGGAAGGGCACTGGCTGCACTACAGCTTCACCGATGGCCGGGTGGTGGCCCGCCCCTGATTGGGTGCTTCAAGTATTTCATTGACATGATTTTTTTCTATCCGCATGAAATAATGCGGACCATTACGGAGGCAGCATGGCAGCAAAGAGAGTGAGACCCGTTAGGGCGCTTGGCCGGATGGCCGGTTTTTCCCTGATTGAGCTGGTGATCGTCATCGTGATCCTGGGGATCCTGGCCGTCACCGCCTTGCCCCGTTTTCTCGATGTGACCGACGAGGCGAAGAAGGCGAGCGTGGAAGGGGTGTCCGGCGGTTTCGCCACCGGGGTGTCCCTGGTGCGTGCCCAGTGGGAGGCCGAAGGGCGTGCCAGGCAGGATGGACTCAACACCGTGCTCTATGACGGCTCGCGTTTCTATCTGACCACGCCGACCGACAGCCAGGTCAGCAATGGCGAGCTCTCTCCCGGGTATCCCATGGACACGGCAGCAAGTGGCACGCCCGATGTGGATCCGGCCAGCCTGACGGCGGCCCGCTGCCTCAATATTTGGGAGGGGTTGTTGCAGAATCCTCCCAAGGCTACTGCCCGCTTTGACGAGGTGCGCGGTAGCGGCAATGACCTGAAGTTCTATGCCACGGTGAGCAACAATGGACTGGATTCGGTCTGCCGTTACTATCTGGTCAACAGCCTGAGCAAGGGAAGTGATGGACGTTATCAGGACCCGCAAGGGAGCACGGATGCGTTCATGAGTTTCAGTTATCGCCCGGCCTCCGGCCAGGTGACCACCCATATCAATTGATAAACCGAGGAAAGACGTAATGAAAAAGCAATCGGGCTTTACCCTGATCGAACTGGTCATCGTGATCATCATTCTGGGCATTCTGGCGGTCACCGCCGCACCCAAGTTCCTGAATCTGCAGGATGATGCGCGCACTTCTACCCTGAAAGGCGTTGAGGGCTCCCTGAATTCTGCTGGCGCCATGGTGTACAGCAAAGCCGTCATTGCAGGTAAAGACGCTGCCGAATCCGAAACGCTGGACATAGGCAATGGTGTCAACGTGGGGATCGCGTTTGGTTACCCCAAGGCAACCCAGGATGATCTTTCCAAAGTGCTCGAGCTGAGCTCTGGTGACTGGAGCTATAAAACTTCCGGTGCAAGCAGCATTCTGATCTTCCCGGCCGCTATTTCTTCCTCTACCGCGACCGATTGCTTCGTCACTTATACCCAGGCTACTTCGGTATCCCTGCCGACCTCTGAAGTGACGGCCTGTAAGTAAGGTCAATTTCAATCAAGATGGAGAGAGGGTCTCTCTCCATCTTCCTCCCAAGGAGTGCTGTGTCATGGCGGCACGAAGTGATGGTTTCACCCTGATAGAACTGGTGATAGTGATCCTGTTACTCGGGATTCTGGCCGCCTTTGCCGTGCCTAAATGGCTGGGCAAAGGCGGCTTTGAAACCCATACCCTGCGCGATGAGCTGGTGGCCCGGCTGCGGCTGGTGCAGACCATGAACATGCAGGAAGGGGACGCGCGCTGCACCCAGCTAGTGCTGGAGGCGGGGCGTTTTGGCCATCTGACCGGGGCGAGCTGTGCGCCTGCCCCCATTTCGGGCTGGCGTGGGAATGAGCAGAGTCGCGGGCGCCTGGTGCAGGCGTCCGGCAACCTGCAATTCTCCCCCCAGGGGACATTCCATTTCGACAAGCGCAGCGGCAGGCCCCTGTGGCCTGGCTGCATCAACGGCTGCGAACTGGCGGTCAGCAGCGGCCAGGAGAGTGCCCGGCTGCGCATCGAGCCGGAAGGCTATATCCATGCGATCCCCTAAGATCCGCCGCGGCTTCACCCTGGTCGAGTTCGTGGTCGGCATCGTGCTGCTGGCCGTCGCCCTGACCGGCATCCTGGGGCTGCTTATCAATCAGGCTCCCCAGGCGGTGGATCCGGTGCAGCAGGTACGCGCCGCTCAGCTCGCCCAGCGCATCCTCGGCGAGATGCTGGAGAAGTCTTTCGACGAGCATTCCGATCACAACGGCGGCCGTTTTCGCTGTGGCGAGACGGCCGGTGTGCCCGCCTTCACCTATCCCCCCTGCACGGCGAGCGCCGACTATGGCCCCGATAGTGGCGAAACCCGCCCCTACCAGTTCAACGACGTGGACGATTTCGACACGGCAGGCCGCTGGGTGGACGCCAGCTACTTTACCCAGGCCTCGGCCGCGAGCAGCGAAGAGGAGTATCGGCGCTACCAGGTGAAGATCGCGGTGGTGCCGGATACCCTCTTTGGCAGCGCGGGGGAGGGGGCCGAGTCCATCGGCAAGCGCATCACCCTGACCGTGCGCCTGCCGGACGGGAGCGAGCTGGTCTTCGGCCTCTATCGGGGGAACTACTGATGGGCAAGCCACATTCCCGTGATGCCGCGTGGGAATACCCATGCGCCAGACTCGCCCGTGACCGCGTCCGACTCGGGCGTGAGGGGGGCTTCACCCTGGTGGAGCTGGTGATGGTGATCCTGCTGCTCGGAGTGATGGCGACATTTTCCAGCCAGTTTATCGGCATCGGCACACAGATTTACGGAGATGCCAGCCGCCGCGAGCAGCTGATGAGCGATGCCCGTTTCGCCCTGGAGCGGCTCAACCGCGAGGTGCGCGACGCGGTCCCCGGCTCGGTGCGCGTGGAGGACGCCGCTGGCGGCTTGGGGGAGCAGGGGCCTTGCCTGCGCTTCTGGCCCATCGCTACCGCTAGCCGCTACCTGGAGACGGCGAGCAGCACCGTGCTTCGCATCGTCGAGCCTGTCACCATGCCGGAAAAGGAAGATACGGCCATCATCTATCCGCTGCCTGACACGACCTCTGGCAGTACCATCATGCTGGACAAGAGGTGTGTGCAGGGGCGTTGCACTGCCAGAGTGACCGAGGTAGGAACTCCCGTCTCCGGGGCCGTGCCGCTGACCCTGGCTGGTGCGCTCGCCAAGGACTCCCCGGGCCAGCGCATCTATTTTGCGAACCAGCAGGTGCTCTATTGCGTGAGAGGGGGCAACCTCTGGCGCATGGCCAAGTCCCTCGACGACACCCTGAACAGCAGCGAGACCACCCGGTTGATGGCGGAGCATATCCGTCCCGCCGCCTATTACTTCTATCGGGAACCCGCCGCCTTCAACCAGAGCGAGGTGGGGCTGCGACTGGAGTTCGAGCAGCGCGACGAGCACGTCGTCTTCCACCACAAGCTGGAGACCCTCAATGCGCCCTGACACTCCCTCCATGGTGAGGTCTCAGCGGGGCAGCGCCATCCTGATCGCCCTCTTCGTCATCGTCATCATGGGGCTGCTCGCCGCCGCCATGGGACGCTTCCTGCTCGACAGCAGCGAGAAGAATACGGTGGAGGTGCGCGGCGTGCGGGCCCTGATGGCGGCCCAGAGCGCCGTCGAAATCGGGCTCTATCGCCTCTACCCCAACGGCCACTGGCAGGGGCAGAGCTGCAGCGATCTCAGCCTGGACCTCCCCGCCGATGCGCTGGGATTGGCGGGTTGCCGAGCCAGCCTGGGTTGTACAGAGGTGATCGTCGACCATAACGCTCGTACCACCAAGGGGTGGCGACTGACGGGTATCGGTCAGTGCGGGGATGACAGCGGCGGCGCCTCCCCCGATTTTGCGGTCAGCCGCAGCGTGATGGCGGAGGCCTTCGATGGCACCACGCCGTGAGACCCCTTGCAAGGAGCCCGCATTCATGACGTCAAAACAGCCTCTTTGGGGTCCCATGCTGTTCACCATGCTGCTGGGTGCGGCCTCGGTACAGGCGGCCGATCAGTGCATGGGGGTGTTTGATTACCCGGTCCAGAGCCATGCCTCTCCGGGAAAGCTCTCCATGACAGATGGTTCCTCGATCGTGGGGGCTAGCCAGCCGGCCAACTATCCGTTTCTGAGTGCCTCTCTCGGCGGCCAGTCCGGCTGTTCGACCAGTACGGGGAACGCCGGGGGTCAGTATGTGGGCAGTGCCTGGCAATCCTATTGCGGGATCACGGGAGCGTTGGCCACACCACTTGCGGACCAGACCTTCAAGGCCGACCCCAAGGATTTCCCCGCCGCCACCCAGGATTTCCCCAGTTATAGCGGCGGCAGCAATGTGTCTTGTAACGGCGCGATAAACCTGAGCCCTGGCAACTATGGGGCAGGAAACTGGTCTGGCTGGAATTGTCAGGCCACGCTGGAGAGCGGCAAGAATTACTACTTCCAGAGCCTCTCCCTCTCCGGAGGGGCGGCACTGAATGTCAATGGCGCCAATGTGTTCGTCAAGACCCTGACCATGCAAGACTCGAGCAAGCTGCAGGGGACGGGCACGCTGAACGCGAACAGTGTCACCCTCAATGAAGGTGCGACCCTCTCCGGTCTTGCCATCAGGGTCCATGACACCCTGGCGGTGGCGGTCAACCAGGCAGACCAGGTCGCGGCCGCCCGCTTTCAGCCTCACTCATTGAACAGCCTGACTCTGGGGGCGCAGAGCGTCATCACCCTGGCGAATGGGCAGTGGGCGATCCGTACGCTGACGATGAAAAACAACAGCCGGATCAACTTCGTTGATAGCGGTAGTACGACCAAGGCCCACATGGACATCTACACCCTGGCCATGATGAGCGAGTCCAAGATCTACTCAAGCGGGACAGGCTCCCCTCCAGACAACTTACTGATCAAGCTCTATCAGAGCCTGAGCATGCAGGATGGGTCTGCCGTGAAGGGCTATGTGCATGCTCACTATCTCGACCAGCTCAGCCTCAGCGGCACCCACGAGGTCGTGTTCTATCTCTCCGGCGGGGAACATTGGATCGACAAGCTCAGCATCAGCAACACCAATCTGGATGTGGTGGTGGATGATGACAGCACGGCTCGGCTCTATGTGAATGGCGACATTTCCCTGCGTGGTCAGATGAATGTCAACGCAGAGGGCTCGGCAAACAACTTCCTGTTCTACGGGTTTGGCAAGGCCACCCTGAGCGGTAATGCCAAGCTCAACGCCATTCTCTATGTGAAAGCAGGCAATCTGACCATGAGTGACCAGGCTGTGCTGACCGGGGCAGTGTCCGCCGTCAACGTGACCATGTCAGGCTGGGGCAGCAAGATCATCCATGAGCCCTTTACCGGCGACTGGCCCGACGTATGCCAACCGGAAGGCGTCACCCTGCACCACTTCGAACTCGACCATACGGGATCAGGCCTCACCTGCAACCCAGAATCGGTCACGGTCAGAGCCTGTGCCGACCTGGCGTGTACGGCCCTGGTGACGGACCCTGTGGAGGTTCAGCTCTCGGTTACCCCTGAGAGCAACGGGCTCTGGGTCGGTGGGGGCAATATCTCCCTTTCCGGCGGTGCCGCGTCCGTCTCCTTGCGGGGCAACAAGCCCGGAGTGCTGACGATCGGTGTGGCAAGCGCTACCCCTCAGGCCGGGTCTGCCACCCTGTGTCGGGCCGCGGGTGGCGAGCCGAGTGCCGAGGACTGCACCCTGGACTTTGCCGACAGCGGCTTCCTGTTCGAGGTGCAAGATACCTATGCCAACAAGCCGCAGCAGGTGCTGATGAAGGCGGTCAAGAAAGATGACGCCAGCCAGCAGTGCGTGCCGGGCTTTGCCGATGTGAGCAAGCCCGTCAGCTTCTGGAGCGACTACATAGATCCGACTGGCAATGCATTTGGCAGCAAGGTGACGGTCAATGGCAGTGCCGTCGCCACTAGCCAGGCGGCGGCCGCCAGCACGGAACTGGCCTTCGATGCCCAGGGGGAGGTGACCCTGACGGTCAACTACCCGGATGCGGGCAAGATGCAGCTCAACGCCCGCCACGAGGGCAGCGGCGACAGCGCCGGGTTGGTGATGACGGGGGCGGATCAGTTTGTCTCCCGCCCGGTGGGGCTCTGCATCACGCCCACCCAGGGGACCTGCGCGGCAGGTGATATCACCTGCCCTGTGTTCAAGAGGACGGGAGACAGCTTCTCGCTCAATATCCAGGCCATGGCGTGGCAGAGCGACAGCGATGGGGATATCTGCACCGGCAATGGCACCACCCCCAACTTCGTGTTGTCCGACATCGCCCTGACCAGCGAGCTGGTGGCCCCTCAGGGGGGCGTGGTCGCCCAGGTCACCCCGACCAGGTACAGCCACGTTGCAGCCAGTGCCAGCCTCAATACACCCGCCCTCAGCCTCAACGAGGTCGGGGTCTTCAGGATCAAGGCGACGCCACCAGCGGCTACGTTGCCAGAGGGAAGCACAGTATCAACGGGCTATTTCGGTTACACCATCCCTCCCGCCACCAGCGTACCGTTGGGGCGCTTCGTACCCTGGGACTTCAACATGACGAGCGGTACCGTCACCCCGGCCTGCGGCGGTTTCAGCTATATGAGCCAGCCATTCGGGATACAGACGGTGGTGGAGGCGCGCAACAAGGAAGGGAGTGTCACGAGGAACTACCGTGATGCCTTTGCCAGAGGGGCCCTCACCCTGGTGGCCGCCAACAATCAGGACGGGGTGGACAGATCCAATCGGCTGGCACCTCTGGCCGCCAGCTGGACCGAAGGAACAGGCAAGCAATCAGGTCAAACCCGCTTTATGCGGCTGCGCGAACTGACCCCTAGCCTGACCGCACCGGAAGAGCCCTTGCCGCTCCTGCGACTAGGGCTCAGAGTGACGGACGGTGAGACTCCTGAGACCAGCTTCCTCAGCGGTCGGAACATGAATCCGGCCGTCAGCGGCAACTGCCAGAGCGGGGTGAACTGCACCGCCAGGCAGCTCTCTATTTTGCAAGGGAAGAACGACACCATGATCGCCTATTACGGCCGCCTGCTGGCCAGCACTCGTCAGGGGGCGGCCAGCGCCCCGCTGGCGCTGCCGCTTCAGGTGCAATATTTCGAAGGGGGCCAGTGGCGGGTGAATCAGGACGATCTCTGTACCCGGATATCCCTCGCGAACGATGGCATTCGCTTTACCGATGGCGAGCAGCATTACGACGCCGCGACCGGAGATCTGGGCCTCAAGGATGGCCCCCGGATCCGTCTCGGCCTGGGGCCGGTTGCCCCTGGCGGCAGCGATGTTCGCATCAATGGTGGGGAGACCCGGTTCCATTTCGCCGCGCCGAACCAGAGTGTGCGCATTCCCTACGAGATCCTGCTGGACAAACAGCCCCTCTCCCCCGTTTGGCTGGCGGATCCGGCCACGGCGGATCACCTGCTGGGAGAGGCAATTTTTGGCCGGGATCGGGGTAATGACAGAATTATTTATCGCCGCGAAGTGATGCCCTGACACCCGGGCTGACACGGGGAGATAGACGCATTGCTGTACAGTGGCGTCTTATCTCCTTGTTTCGTAGTGTTTGTCGGCCTGAGCGGGTGAGTGATGACTCGCATTTTTGTCGCGCCTGATTGATTGGCGACAGTTTGAGCGCTTGCCCATTGGGGTGGGCATTGGTAAAGTTAGCCGGTTTTCTGCACCTCCAAATTCTTAGGATTTCCCGTAGCCATGTTCAAAAAGCTCAGAGGCGTCTTTTCCAACGATCTGTCGATCGACTTGGGAACTGCCAACACCCTGATCTATGTAAAAGATCAAGGGATCGTCCTTAACGAACCCTCAGTTGTCGCCATTCGCCAAGAGCGCGGGAACGCCAAATCGGTCGCTGCTGTCGGTCATGCCGCCAAGCAGATGCTGGGTCGTACCCCGGGTAACATCTCCGCCATTCGCCCGATGAAAGACGGCGTGATCGCCGATTTCTACGTGACCGAGAAGATGCTGCAGCACTTCATCAAACAGGTTCACGACAACAACTATTTCCGCCCCAGCCCGCGCGTGCTGGTGTGCGTGCCCTGCGGCTCCACCCAGGTGGAACGTCGCGCCATCAAGGAATCCGCTCTGGGCGCCGGCGCCCGCGAGGTTTACCTGATCGATGAACCCATGGCTGCCGCCATCGGTGCCGGCCTGCCGGTCTCCGAAGCGACCGGTTCCATGGTGGTGGACATCGGTGGCGGTACCACCGAAGTGGCCATCATCTCCCTGAACGGCGTGGTCTACTCCCAGTCCGTCCGTATCGGTGGCGACAAGTTCGACGAAGCCATCATCAGCTACGTCCGTCGCAACTACGGCAGCCTGATCGGGGAAGCCACCGCCGAGCGCATCAAGCACGAGATCGGCTCCGCCTATCCGGGCGAAGAGGTGCGCGAGATCGAAGTGCGCGGTCGCAACCTGGCCGAGGGTGTGCCCCGCAGCTTCACCCTGAACTCCAACGAGATCCTGGAAGCGCTGCAAGAGCCGCTCTCCGGCATCGTCTCCGCCGTCATGGTGGCCCTGGAGCAATCCCCGCCCGAGCTGGCGTCCGACATCTCCGAGCGCGGCATGGTGCTGACCGGTGGTGGTGCCCTGCTCAAGGACATCGACCGTCTGCTGATGGAAGAGACCGGCATCCCGGTCGTCGTGGCTGAAGATCCCCTCACCTGTGTCGCCCGTGGCGGTGGCAAGGCGCTGGAACTGATCGATATGCACGGTGGCGATCTGTTCCACTACGAATAAGACCCAAAGCCGGCCGAGCGCCGGCTCTTTTTTGACGACTCATGAAACCCATCTTCGGTAGAGGCCCTTCGCTTCAGTTACGGTTGTTTCTCGCCGTCATCATCTCCGTCGCTGCCATCGTCGCGGATTCCCGCTTCGGTGTGTTCAGCCATGTCCGCGTTTATCTGAGCTCCCTGGTGAGCCCGCTGCAATACATCGCCAACGCCCCCGGCACCCTGCTCGACACCATGTCGACCCAGGTGCAGACCCGCGCCGATCTCATCGAGCAGACCAAGCAGCAGGAGCAGCAACTGTTCACCCTGCGCTCGCGCCTGCTCAAGATGGATCAGCTGGAGCACGAGAACCAGCGGCTGCGCGAGCTGCTGGGGTCGCCGGTACACAAGGAGTCCCGCAAGATGGTGGCCGAGCTGCTGTCGGTGGATTCCGACCCCTTCAGCCATCAGGTGCTGATCAACAAGGGGGCGCTGGATGGCGTCTACAACGGCCAGCCGGTGATCAACGATCAGGGGGTGGTCGGTCAGGTGCTCCACGTGGGCTCCACCACCAGTCGCGTCCTGCTCATCACCGACTCCAGCCACGGTATCCCGGTGCGGGTGCTGCGCAACGACTTGCGCGCCATCGCCTCCGGCAGCGGCGAGCTGGACAAGCTGGAGCTGCGCAACCTGCCCCGCAACACCGACGTCCAGGTCGGCGATCTGCTGGTCACCTCGGGCCTGGGCGGCCGCTTCCCGGAAGGTTATCCGGTGGCGACCGTGACCCGCTCCGACTACGTGGAGGGCAAGCCCTTCGCCCAGATCGAGGCCAAGCCGCTGGTGGCGCTGGACCGTCTGCGCTACCTGCTGCTGCTGTGGACCGACAAGAAACCGGAAGTACACGACAAGGATGCCCTTGAGCCTGCGGCGAGCGCCTCGGCGGCCACGGCAACCTCGGCGGCGGGGGCGACGCGCTGATGCTGCAACCCGCCAGCGGCAGGATCTGGATCTGGTGTTCGATCCTGCTGGCCCTGTGCCTCTCCATCCTGCCGCTTCCCTTTCAATTCGAACCCTTCCGTCCGGACTGGCTCGCCATGGTGCTCATCTACTGGGCGCTGGCGCTGCCGCACCGGACCAACGTCGGCACCGCCTGGGTGGCGGGCCTGCTGCTGGACGTGCTGCTCGGCAGCACCCTCGGCGTGCGGGCCATGGCCATGGCCATCACCACCTACCTGGCGGCCTTCCAGTTCCAGAAGATCCGCAACTTCTCCCTCTGGCAGCAGGCGCTGATCATCGGTCTGCTCTCCCTGGTGGGGAAGATCACCGTGTTCTGGGCGGAGCATCTGTTCAGCCGGGCCAGCCTCAACTTCGCCTACTTTTGGTCGACGTTGACGACGATGTTAATATGGCCCTGGATTTTTATGGTCTTGCGCAAGGTGCGGCGTCGCTTCAATATCAAGTGAATGTGAATAAAAACAACGCATTGTAACTGCGCATCGTCTCATTGAGTGAAGTATGAACAAGCACAACGAACTGCAACTCTATCTCGCCTCGGGCTCCCCCCGCCGGCACGAGCTTCTGACCCGCCTGGGCTACCGTTTCGAGGTCCTCAAGCTGGATGTGCCGGAGCTGCGCAACGACGGTGAGAAGCCCCAGGATTACGTCTGCCGGCTGGCCCGCGACAAGGCGATGGCCGGTGTGGCCGCGGCGCCCACGGCGCTGCCTGTGCTGGGGGCCGACACCATAGTGGTGCTGGGGGAGCGGGTGCTGGAGAAACCCTCCGACCTGCTGGACGCCAAGGACATGCTGGAAGCCCTCTCCGGGCGGGTACACCAGGTGATGACGGCGGTGGCCCTGGCCACCCCGGAGCGGTGCGATGTGCGACTGGTCACCACCAACGTGGCGTTTCGCAAGCTGGACGAGGCCGAGATCGAAGCCTACTGGCGCACCGGCGAGCCGTGCGACAAGGCGGGCGCCTATGCTATCCAGGGCATTGCCGGCAAATTCGTCAGTCGCCTCGAGGGGAGCTACAGTGCCGTGGTCGGCCTGCCCCTGCTGGAGACGGACCTGTTGATCAAGCAGCACCTCGAGCAGACCCGGTAATCCTCTCGTCAGCAGTGCGCTGCTGAGTTACCCGTTGTTCGTCGTGCCAGAATTCAAAACTAGAAAGGCAAGGTAACTTATGTCGGTAGAACTGCTGGTAAACGTCACCCCCTCCGAAACCCGGGTCGCCCTGGTCGAGAACGGTCTGCTGCAGGAAGTGCATGTGGAGCGTCAGGCCAAGCGCGGCATCGTGGGCAACATCTACAAGGGCAAGATCAGCCGCGTGCTGCCCGGCATGCAGGCCGCCTTCGTCGACATCGGCATGGACAAGGCCGCCTTTCTGCACGCCTCCGACATCGTCCCCCATACCGAGTGCGTGGCGATCAAGGAGAAGGAGCAGTTCCAGGCCGGCAACATCGCCGAACTGGTGCGCCAGGGGCAGGACATCATGGTACAGGTGGTCAAAGACCCGCTCGGTACCAAGGGAGCCCGCCTCACCACCGACATCACCCTGCCATCCCGTTATCTGGTCTTCATGCCGGGCAGTGCCCACGTGGGGGTCTCCCAGCGCATCGAATCCGAGGCGGAGCGCGAGCGCCTCAAGCGCACCGTGGCCGGCTATGTGGACGAACTGGGCGGCTACATCATCCGCACCGCCGCCGAAGGGGTGGGGGAGCAGGAGCTGGAGCAGGACGCCGCCTTCTTGAAGCGCCTGTGGCGCAAGATCCTCGAGCGCAAGCAGAAGTACCCCCCCTGCAAGATCCTCTACGAGGATCCCAGCCTGGCGTTCAGGGTGGTGCGTGACTTCGTCGGTGCCGAGCTCGACAAGATCCGGGTCGACTCGCGCCAGAGCTTCGATCAGCTCAAGCGCTTCACCGAGGAGTACGTGCCCGAGCTTGCCAACAAGCTGGAGTACTACACCGGCGAGTCGCCGATCTTCGATCTCTACGACGTGGAGAACGAGATCCAGCGGGCCCTGGAGCGCAAGGTGGAGCTCAAATCCGGCGGCTATCTCATCATCGACCAGACCGAAGCCATGACCACGGTGGACATCAACACCGGGGCCTTCGTCGGCCATCGCAATCTGGAAGAGACCATCTTCAACACCAACGTCGAGGCCACCGCCGCCATCGCCCGTCACCTGCGCCTGCGCAACCTCGGCGGCATCATCATCATCGACTTCATCGACATGCAGTCCGAGGATCACCGTCGTCGGGTGCTGCACAGCCTGGAGCTGGCGCTGGCCAAGGACAGGGCCAAGACCAACGTCAACGGTTTCTCCCAGCTCGGGCTGGTGGAGATGACCCGCAAGCGCACCCGGGAGAGCCTGGAGCACGTGCTCTGCGCCGAGTGCCCCGAGTGCAAGGGGCGCGGCCGGGTCAAGACGGTGGAGTCGGTCTGCTTCGAGATCCTGCGGGAGATCATCCGGGTCAACCGCGCCTACGACGCGGATCAGTTCACCGTCTATGCGGCCCCCTCGGTGGCCGATTACCTGCGGGGGGAGGAGTCCCACAGTCTGGCGGAGCTGGAAGTCTTCATCGGCAAGCAGGTCAGGGTGGTCTCCGAGCCGCTCTGTGGGCAGGAACAGTTCGATGTGGTGATGATGTAATTGGTCTATCGCTGGCTGAGTCGGGGCTGGTTGGCCCTCGGAGTCTTCTTCGTGCTGCTGGCCGTTCTGGTCAGCGTGGTACGACTGGGCGGCCCTTTGCTCAACCAGCACCGGGCGGCCGTGATAGGGACCCTGCTCGGAGAGAGTCAGCTCGAGGTGAGCGTGGATCACGTCGGGCTGGAGTGGACTCCCCGCGGCCCGGCCATCGGGCTGGAAGGACTGGCCATCGCCCCCGATTCGGGGCGTTTCTCCCTGCGCCTTGGCAAGGTGTGGGCCCACCTCGACTTCTGGCGCTCCCTCAACGAACTCAGACCGGTGTTTGGCCAGTTGATCCTGAGCGACGGCAACATCGCGCTGGACATGACCCAGCCCGCCACCCCCGTCAGCGGGAAGAGCGCGAACCAGCAGGAGGCCCTGCTGCGCTTCCTGCTGACCCAGCTCTCCACCTTCGACATTCACGACACTCGCCTGAGCCTCACCACGGCACTGGGGGAGGTGCGCGCCCTCGACATCGCCCAGTTGCGCTGGCAGAACCGCGGCAAGCGGCATCAGGGGGTCGGCAAGGCCTATCTCATCAACGGGGTGGGAGAGAGCACCCTGGACCTCATCATCGATGTGGATGCCCCCGAGGTGCGGCTCGACCGCCTCAAGGGCCAGCTCTATCTGGGGGCCAGCGAGCTGGACATCAGACCCATGCTGGCCCGGATCCACGCCGGCGCGCCGCCGGTGAGCGGCCAGCTCGACTTCCAGCTGTGGAGCGAGTTCGAGAAGGGCAGGCTCGGCAACTCCCTGCTGGCCTTTGGCAACAACCACCTGATCTGGAAGGACGAGATCAAGGGAGAGCCGCACCGCCTCGACCTGCAGGGGGGCAAGATCCAGCTGCGCCGGGACGGCGAGGCGTGGCAGCTCGCCAGCCACGACGTCATCTTCAAGCTCGATGGCGCCACCTGGCTGCACAGCCGCCTGCAGCTCGAGCGCATCGGCTCGCGCATCCAGGGCTATGTGCCCGCCATCGATCTCGACCAGATTGCCAACTTGAGCCAGTTGGTCTCCGGCCTCTATCCCGCGCTGACCGAGACCCTCAAGCGCACCCGGCCAAGGGGCCAGTTGCAGGAGCTGGTCCTGCAGGCCGACGGGGACTGGCAGGGGCTCTCTGTGCAGGGGCAACTGCGCGGCTTCGGGACCCGGGCCTGGCATGATGTGCCCGGTCTGCAAAAGCTGGACGGTGACTTCTGGCTGACCCCGAACGGGGGGCGTGCCCGCCTGACCCTGGGCAAGGGCAAGGTGGATCCGGCCCGCCACTTCAAGGAACCCATCCCGGTGGACAGCCTGAGTGCGGCCCTCGACTGGTGGCGGGCGCCGCAAGGCTGGGTGCTCTATGGCCAGGACATTGCCCTGGACAACCCGGATCTGCGCCTCGCCAGCCGCTTTCGCCTCGAGCTGTTCGAGCACCCCTTCCTCGCCCTGACCGGGCGCATCGACGTCAAGAACGCGGCCCATGCGGATCGCTACTACCCCCTGGCGGTGATGGATGAGGGGCTGGTGAGCTACCTGAGCGGCGCCATCAAGGGGGGCAAGGCCAAGGGGGCCGACCTGCTCTGGTACGGCGAATTCCGTGACTTCCCCTACGACAACGGCAAGGGCGTCTTCCAGGTGGCGGTGCCGCTGCAACAGGCCACCTACGAGTTTTTCCCGGGCTGGCAGCCGCTGACCGACCTGCAGATCGATCTGCTGTTCCAGAACGCCAGCCTCGACATGAACAGCCGCGCCACCCAGCTCGGCAAGGCCAGCTCCGACTCGGTGCACGCCTGGATCCCGGACCTCTATCCGGGGGCCCACCTCTACGTGGATGCCAAGGTTGAGGGCGAGGGCAAGGCCATCAGCGACTATTTGCAGGACTCGCCGCTGGGGGGATCCGTCGGTCAGGCGCTGCGGGAGGTGGAGATCCGCGGCCCCATGAAGGGTACGGTGAAGCTCGACATACCGCTGGATGGCGAGGGGGAGGTCAAGGCCAGCGGGGAAGCCAGCTTCAAGGACAACAAGGTGAGGATCGCCTCCCTGGATCTGCCCCTCGACGGGGTCGCAGGGACGCTCGAGTATGACAACGAGCAGACGCGCATTCACAACCTCAAGGCCAGCCTGTGGAACCAGCCGCTGACCCTGGATTATCAGGGGCGGCAACTGCCCCACGGCTATCAGGCCGACCTCAAGTTCCAGGGGCAGTGGGACAGCCGCCGCCAGCGCCGGGACATACCGGCCCTCGAGATGCTCCAGGGGCGCAGCAACTGGTCCGGTACCCTGGGGCTGACCCTGCCCGAGAACAAGGCGTTCAGCTTCCAGCTGGCGCTGGACTCCAACCTGCAGGGCATGGGGCTGGATCTGCCCGTGCCCCTGACCAAGGCGGCGGGTACCCGGCTGCCCCTCAAGGTGACGGCCCGTGGGCGGGATGGCAGCGCCGACATCCGCGCCGTGCTGGGGGCGGACATCGACATGCAGAGCCGCCTGGTGTACGGCGACGGCGTCCCCTACCTCAGCCGGGTGCGGGTCAACATCGGCCAGCCCGGGGCGCGGGTGATGCAGGACAAGCCCATGCTGCTCGCCATCAACCAGCAGCAGGCGGACGTGGCCGGCTGGCTGGCTCGTCTCAAGCAGTGGCTGCCGGCCGGTTCGGCGCCGAGTGACAATGCGGTGGTGGGCCCCTCTTTCTTGCCCCAGGAGTGGTGGGTAGATGGCCAGCTGGCCCGTGCCGACATCGGCAGTGCCAGCCTCAAGGCGGTGCACTTCACCCTGGGGCCGGTGAACCAGGCCACCGAGGTGATGATCGACAGCCCCGACGTGATGGGGGTGGTGCGGGTGCCGGTGGCCGATGGGCGCCCCATCGATGCCAAGTTTGCCCGCATCTACTGGTCCGGCAAGGGGACCGATCTCAGCCCGGATCCCGATGAGCGCCAGGACAGGGCCATCATGAATGCCATTCCCTGGCTCACCTTCAGTTGCGTGGATTGCCGCTTCGGCGAGCTGCCCCTGGGTGAGGTGAAGGGGGAGCTGCTGCCCGGGGCCAACCGGCTGGATCTCAAGGGACTGGAGATGCGCCTGGCGGGCAGCACCCTGCGCGGCAGCGCCGAGTGGCTGGCCCGTGGCAGCCAGATGCAGACCCGTGCCAGGGTGAACCTCGAGACCCGCAACAGCGAGCTGCTGCTCAAGCGGCTCGGCTACACCTCGCCCATCGGGGATGCCCCGGGCAAGCTGGCGCTGGATCTGAACTGGCGTGACGTGCCCTACCGCCTGAGCCTGCCGACTCTGGCGGGCAGTGCCGACTACCAGCTGGAGGGAGGCACCCTGCGGGAGGTCAACGACAAGGGGGCCCGGCTGCTCTCCCTGCTGAGCCTCGACTCCCTGATGCGCAAGCTGCGCCTCGATTTTCGCGATGTGTTCGACAAGGGCTTCTATTTCGAGTCCATGTCCGCCTCCGCCAAGGTCAATCAGGGGGTGGTGGAGAACAACGACTTCTACATGAAGGGCGCCGCGGGCAACCTGCGGGGCAAGGGCATCGCGGATCTGGTGCGCTGGCGGCTCGACTTTGATCTGAGCTTCTCCCCCAACCTGGGCGGCACCCTGCCGGTGGTGGCGGCCTTCTCCCTGACCCCCATCACCGGGCTCTATGTGCTGGCCCTCTCCAAGCTGCTGGAGCCTGTGGTGGACGTGGTGACCCGCATCGATTTTCGGGTCTCCGGCCCGCTGGACGCCCCCAGGCTGGTGGAGGCGGGGCGGGATCGCGCCCGCATCAAGCTCAACCAGCACCAGAAGGATGCGGTGGATGCGGTGGCGCCCGGCCTGCCCGCCAAGGAGGTCACCCCCTTCCTGCTCGATCCCAAGCATCAGGGCTCGGGTCAGCGTTGAGGGCATACACCGGGCTGGGGGACTTTCCCCCGGCCGCCAAACCCCTCATAGTGCGGATATTGCCCCGCGAGCCGAGAAGGCCTTGTGTCACCGGCTCGCCCAACAGAAGGAGCGCGTCATGTGGCTAGCCGCCATGCAGTTGATTTCGGGTCGTACCTGGCAGGATAACCGGGAGCGGATCGCCGCCGAGCTGGCGAGTCTGCCCGGGGAGCGCCCCTTGCTGGTGCTGCTGCCGGAAAACTTCGCCCTCTTTGGCGAGCGGCAGGGGTATCTGGACGGGGCAGAGCCATTGGGAAATGGCCCAATCCAGCAGCAACTCTCTGATTGGGCCAAATCCCACGGCATCTGGCTGGTGGCCGGGGCCATGCCCACCGCCATCGCCGGTGCCGACCACATCCACACCAGTACCCTGGTGTTCGATCCCGACGGCGAGCTCAAGGGGCACTACCACAAGATCCACCTGTTCGACGTGGACGTGGCGGACAATCACGGCCGCTACCGGGAGTCGGAGACCTTCAGCCCGGGTGATCAGCCTGTGTTGGTGGACTCCCCCTTTGGTCCCCTCGGCCTTTCTATCTGTTATGATCTGCGCTTTCCCGAGCTGTACCGCCAGTTGGCCCGGGCCGGTGCCCGGGTGCTGCTGGTGCCTGCCGCCTTTACCGCCGTCACCGGCGAGGCGCACTGGGAGCCCCTGCTGCGGGCCCGTGCCATCGAGAACCAGTGCTACGTGGTGGCCGCCAACCAGGGGGGCACCCACGAGACAGGGCGTCAGACCTGGGGCCACAGCATGGTGATCGACCCCTGGGGCCGGGTGCTGGCCTGTCGGGCGTCGGGGCAGGGCACTGTGCTGGCGCCGCTGGATGGGGCCCTGGTCGATGAATTGAAACGCACCATGCCGGTGCTGCAACACGCCCGCCTGCTGTGAGCCCGCGGCCGTGGATTTAACCGTTACGACATCTCGCATGAGAGTGGAGAGAAAGATTTGAGTCTATTGAGCCAGGTTAGTGCCTCCCTGTTGGCCCCGAACGATCTCGACGAAGGGCGGCTGCAACAGCTGCTCGGCAGCCTGATGAGCCATCAGGTGGAGTTCGGCGACCTCTATTTCCAGCGCAGCTGGCACGAGTCCTGGATGCTGGAGGACGGCATCGTCAAGGATGGCAGCTACAACATCGATCAGGGGGTGGGGGTGCGCGCCGTCAGCGGCGAGAAGACCGGTTTCGCCTACTCGGACGAGCTGAGCCTGCTGGCGCTGCAACAGTCGGTGACTGCCGCTCGCGGCATCGCCGCCGCCGGTGCGCAGGGCAAGGTAAAAGCATGGGCTCGCACCGAAGCAAACCTGCTCTACCCGGCGCTGGATCCCCTGCAGACCCTCGACAAGCAGCAGAAAATTGCCCTGCTGGAGCAGATGGACAAGTTCGCCAGAAGTCTGGATCCCGCCATCAATCAGGTGATGGCCTCCATCAGCGGGGTCTATGAAGAGATCCTGGTGGCCGCCACCGATGGCACCCTGGCCGCTGACGTGCGCCCCCTGGTGCGGCTGTCTGTGACCGTCATCGCCGAGAAGGGGGATCGCCGTGAGCGCGGCAGCGCGGGGGGCGGTGGCCGCTTCGGTTACGACCATTTCCTCGAGCTGGACGGGCTCGAGAGCCGGGCGTTTGGCTATGTGCGCGAAGCGGTGCGCCAGGCCCTGGTCAACCTGGAGGCCATCGACGCCCCGGCCGGCACCATGCCGGTGGTGCTCGGTGCCGGCTGGCCCGGTGTGCTGCTGCACGAGGCGGTGGGTCACGGTCTGGAAGGGGACTTCAACCGCAAGGGCTCCTCCGCCTTTGCCGGGCGCATCGGCGAGCAGGTGGCTTCCAAACACTGCACCATCGTCGATGACGGCACCCTGCCGGGTCGGCGCGGCTCCGTCTCCATCGACGACGAGGGGACGCCGGGGGGCTACAACGTGCTGATCGAGAACGGCATTCTCAAGGGTTACCTGCAGGACAAGCAGAACGCCCGTCTGATGGGCGTGCCGCTCACCGGCAATGGCCGCCGTGAATCCTACGCCGCCCTGCCGATGCCGCGCATGACCAACACCTACATGCTGGCGGGTCAGTATGATCCGGCGGAGATCATCGCCTCGGTGAAGAAGGGCATTTACGCCCCCAACTTCGGTGGCGGCCAGGTGGACATCACCTCCGGCAAGTTCGTCTTCTCCGCCTCCGAGGCCTACCTCATCGAGGATGGCAGGATCACCGCGCCCATCAAGGGGGCGACTCTGATCGGCAACGGCCCCGAGGCGATGAGCCAGGTTTCCATGGTGGGCCGTGATCTCGCGCTGGATCGCGGGGTCGGGGTCTGCGGCAAGGAGGGGCAGAGCGTGCCGGTCGGCGTCGGCCAGCCCACCCTCAAGCTGGATCAGCTCACCGTGGGCGGCACCCAGTAAGGTCACACACCTTTGTAAACCCCGGCCCGGCGCCGGGGTTTTTATTGGAACGCGCAAGCAATAAAAAGCCCCGGCAGGCGCCGGGGCTGGGAAAGGGGTCGGGTCAGTTGACCGAAATGGCGCGGGCGTCGATGAAGAAGCGGGCGTGGCCGTGGTCATCCACCCTTATCTGGGCGAGCAGGCGATCCTTTCGCTTGAACTCCCATCCTGTCTTGATCCGGGTCAGCGCGGGGCTGGCGGCACCGACCACATTCAGATACTCATGAAACAGGCTGTAGCTTCCAATCTCGGTCAGCATCTTTTCCATTTGCATATCTCCTCAAGTAATGGGCTCAGCACATGCCACGCTAGCGGCAACCTTCTGAACCCTGCCTGTACAAAAACCAGACTACCCCATCAAGATGAAGGCAATATGATCAGGCGCAAGATCAGGAGGGATTTGCACGAAAAATGACACCGTTTTCAATCAGGGCTGGCGCGGCACGGCGAGATGATCGAGGGCGGTGGATCCGGCATGGGACGGCAAGGCGGCAGCGGGTTGTTCCATCACCTGACCATGGAAGACGGGATCCTGCGCCACCTCCTTGACGCCGTTGATGCAGAACTGCATACCCATGCACACCAGCAGGAAACCCATGATGCGTGTCATGGCGTCGATGCCGGTGGCACCCAGGATCTTGCACACGGGATCTGCCAGCTTGAGCACACCCCAGCTGATCAGGCTCATCAGGGCGAAGGCGGTGACCATGGCGGCATAGATGACGACGCGATCGGTCTCGGCCGGCAGCTCGGCGATCTGGGCCGCGCCGCTGATCACCAGCGCCATGGTGCCGGGTCCGCACATGCTGGGCATGGTCAGGGGCACGAAGGCGATATTCTGGTTGGCCTCGACCCCGGCAGACTGGTTTGGCGAGGGGAACAGCATGCGAAAGCCGATGAAGGCGATGATGAGGCCACCGGCCAGGCGCAGGCCGGGAATGGAGATCCCGAACAGATCCAGGATGGAGGATCCGATGAAGAAGCTGACGCACAGGGTGGCGAACAGATAAAGGGCGGCCATGTTGATCTGGCGGCGAATGTGCTCGCGGGACATGCCCTTGCTCAGTCCCAGCAGCAGGGTGGCCGTGGTGGGCGGGTTGACCATGGGCAGCAGGGCCAGCAAGGCGAGAAAGATGACCTGGAAGAACATAGTGGACCTCGGGCAGGTGGACGGATTGGGGTGAGCGGGCGGGTCGCCACCTGGTCGATGATATCCGCAAAGAACAAGCCCCGACAGTGCGGGGCTTGCTTGGGAAGGATCAGGCGGCCTGCGGGGTGGCCTGGCGTTGGCCGCGCTGGCGCAGCCAGAGCCAGATGCCGAGCACGAAACCGAGGGCGGCCAGGCTGACCACATAGTGGGAGGGGGCCAGCACGTCCTCCTTCATCCAGAGGGTGACCAGCATGGGGGTGAGGCCACCGAAGATGGCGTAGGCCACGTTGTAGGAGAACGACAGCCCGGAGAAGCGCACCACCGGCGGGAAGGCATTGACCATGACGTAGGGCACGGCGCCGACGATCCCCACCGCAAAGCCAGCCAGCATGTAGAGGGGCACCAGCTGATCCGTGCCGGCTGCCAGGCTGTGGTAGAAGGTATAAGTGGCGCCGGCCAGCAGCAGGGAGCCCAGGATGAAGGTAGGGCCGCTGCCGATGGCATCGATCAGGCGACCATAGACGATGCAGCCCAGGGTGAGGGCGACGATGGCCAGGGAGTTGGCGGTCAGGGCATCGGCCGGGCTGATGCCGTGCACCTTCTGCAGATAGGTCGGGGTCATCAGGATCACCACCACTATGCCGGCGGAGAGCAGCCAGGTCAGCAGCATGGAGACGACGACGCTGCCCTTGTGTTCACGCAGCACCGTCTTGAGGGGCAGCTCCTCGGCCAGGGACTTGTTGGCCTGCATCTCTGCGAAGACCGGAGTCTCGTGCAGCCAGCGGCGCAGGTACATGGCGACGATGCCGAACACGCCGCCGAGCACGAAGGCCAGACGCCAGCCCCAGTCGCTCACATCGCCCGGGCTCATGCCACGGTTGATGGCGGTCGCCACCAGGGAGCCGAGCAGGATGCCGGCGGTCAGCCCCGCGGTGAGGGTGCCGCAGGCGACACCGACCCGGCGGGCGGGCACGTGTTCGGCCACGAAGACCCAGGCACCGGGGACCTCCCCGCCGATGGCGGCCCCTTGCAGGATCCGCAGCAGCAGCAACAGCAGGGGGGCGGCGATGCCGAGCACGGCGTAGGTGGGCAGCAGGCCGATCAGCAAGGTCGGCAAGGCCATCAGGATGATGCTGAGGGTGAACATCCGCTTGCGGCCGATGAGATCGCCAAAGTGGGCCATGATGATGCCCCCCAGGGGACGAGCCAGGTAGCCGGCGGCGAAGATGCCGAAGGTCTGGAACTGGCGCAGCCACTCGGGAATGTCGGCCGGGAAGAAGAGCTCGCCGATGACCACGGCGAAGAAGACGAAGATGATGAAGTCGTAGAATTCGAGGGCGCCGCCCAGCGCCGCCAGGCTCAGGGTTTTGTAATCCTGTCGATTGAGGGGGCGACCGTGGTCGTGCGATGTGCTGACTTTACTCATATCCTTATGTTTCCCATCGTTTTTTTAGTTATTCTCCCCGGTGTGCTGCGGGGATACGCTCACCCACGAGGGTATGCTTTTGTGTCCCGCAATGTAAATCGCACAATTCGCAACACTGTCTTGCAGCACGGTGCGGCAAGTAGCTGGAGAGATCATGACGAAGAAAAAGGTACTGCTCTCCTGGAGCAGCGGAAAAGACAGCGCCTGGGCCTTGCATCGCCTGCGCCAGGATCCGGCCATCGAGGTGGTGGGGCTGTTCACCACCCTCAACCAGGCGTTCGAACGGGTGGCCATGCACGGGGTGCGCAAGCAGTTGCTGCTGGCACAGGCTGAGTGTGTGGGCTTGCCGCTGACCACCATCGACCTGCCCTGGCCCTGCAGCAACGAGGAGTATGGGCGCATCATGACGGGCTTCATCGCCGATGTGCAGGCCAAGGACATTTACCACATGGCGTTCGGGGATCTCTTTCTTGAGGATGTGCGCGCCTATCGGGAGCGGCAACTGGCGGGGACCGGCATCACGCCGCTCTTCCCGCTCTGGGGCAGCGACACGACCGAGCTGGCGCAGGCGATGATCGACGCCGGGCTCAAGGCCAGGGTCTGTACCCTGGATCCGGGCAAGCTGGACGCCGGGTTAGGTGGTCATGAATTCGGCCCGGCCTTGCTGGCTGCCCTGCCCGCCGGGGTGGATCCCTGCGGCGAGAACGGGGAGTTCCACACCCTGGCCTGGGACGGCCCCATGTTCCTGCATCCCTTGCCCATCCGGGTGGGGGAGACGGTGCTGCGGGACGGCTTCGTCTTTACCGATCTGCTGCCCGCCACCGCCTAGTCGCGATTGGACTCCCGCTCGCCCTTGTCGTCGTTGTAACGCAGGGCGATCTCGTGGAACTGCTGGTGGATACGGGCAAAGGCGTCCGTGATGTCGGGGTCGAAGTGATTGCCTCGTCCCGCCAGTATGATCGGCACCACCTCCTGGTGGGACATGGCAGCCTTGTAGCAGCGCTTGCTGATGAGGGCGTCGTACACGTCGGCCAGCGCCATCAAGCGGGCCGAGAGCGGGATCTCGTCACCGTGCAGGCCATAGGGATAGCCGGTGCCGTCCCACTTTTCGTGGTGGTAGCAGGCGATCTCCTTGGCCAGTCGCAGAAATTCCACCTCTACCCCCAGCGCCTCCTCGGCATGGACGATGGCCTCCTTGCCGAGAATGGAGTGGTGCTTCATCTGGGCAAACTCGTCCGCATCCAGCTTGCCAGGCTTGAGCAGGATCCGGTCTGGCACGCCGACCTTGCCGATGTCGTGCAGCGGGGCCGATTTGAACAGCAGATCGATGGTCTTGGGGGTCAGCTCTGCACGAAAGCGGGCATGCTCGCAGAGGGTCTCCGCCAGCAGCCGCACATAGTGCTGGGTGCGCAGGATATGGTTGCCGGTCTCGTTGTCGCGGGTTTCGGCAAGAGAGGCGAGGGAGTGGATGGTGATGTTCTGGATCAGTTCGTTCTCCCGGGTGCGCCGCTCCACCTCCTGCTCCAGAAAGGCGTTCTGGTCGTGCAGCAGATCCCGCGCCGCTTTCAGCTCCAGGTGGTTTCTGACCCGGGCCAGCACGATGGCGGGGGTGATCGGCTTGTGGATGTAGTCGACGGCTCCCAGCGCCAGGCCGTGCGCCTCCGCACTCTCCTCCACCTTGGCGGTCAGGAAGATCACCGGGATCTCCCGCACCTGCGGCATCTCCTGCAGCGCCTGCATCACCTGATAGCCGTCCATCTGGGGCATCACCACGTCGAGCAGGATCAGATCCACCCGGGTGCCGGCCGAGAGGATCTCCAGTGCCCGCTGGCCGCTGATGGCGACCTTGACCCGGTAGTGGGGGCTGAGCAGGGCGCTGAGCAGGGAGAGGTTCTCCGGTGTGTCATCGACCACCAGCAGGGTGGGTTTGGTATCGGGATCCAGCAAGTTGAGCATGATGGCGCCTCACTCTTGGTTGAACAGATCGGGTCTGAGGGCCCGGACTTGTTGCAGATATGCCAGGGCATCGGCGAAGCGAAAACGGGTCATGGCATCGTGCATGGCCGGTGCTGCCTCGCCCAGCAGGGGAGCGAGCCTGGCCTGATTGCGCTGGAACAGGATGAAGGCTTCCGCATCGTCTTCCAGCAGCAGCTCGGTCAGCTGGTGCAGCAGGGGGGCCAGCTCGGCGGGGGTAGCCTCCGGCAAGCCGGGGGTGGCAGGGGCCGGCAGCAGTGTCAGCAGGCTGGCGGCCAGTTGCTGCTGCTGTTGCAGCCCCAGCTCGGCCAGCGGCAGCAGGCTGGTGGCATCGTCTCCCCGGGCGAGGGCGCTCTCCAGCCGGGCCGAGACATCCTGCAGCGACCCGGCCCCCAGCGTTGCGGCTATGCCCTTGAGGGTATGGGCCTGTCGATGCGCTTCTTCCCGGTCATTCGCCTGCAGGGCGGCCAGCAGGGTTTCCATCGGCTGACTCCCCTGGCGGGCGAAACGTTGCAGCAGATCCCGATACCACTCCCAGTTATGCATCAATCGTTGCAGGGCTGGCTCGGCGTTGAGCCCGATCGCCTGCAGCTGTGGCAGCAAGGCGGTGGCGGGTGATGCGTGTGAGGCAGTGAGCGTGCTGTTGACCTCGCGGCTGAAGGAGGTTGCCCAGCGCTGCAGGGCCGCATACAGCCTGTCGGGGTCGATGGGCTTGGCAATGTGATCGTCCATCCCGGCAGCGAGGCAGCGTTCGCGGTCACCGGCCATGACGTTGGCCGTCATCGCCAGGATCGGGGTGTGTTGCCCGATGTCTTCCCGCTCGCGCAACAGCCGGGTGGCGGCCAGGCCATCCATCACCGGCATCTGCATGTCCATCAGGATCAGGTCGTAGTGGGTCTGGGCCACCATCTCCAGCGCGATGGCACCATTGCCGGCGATGCTGACATCGGCACCGACCGCCCGCAGCAGCTCCAGCGCGACTTGCTGATTGAGCTCGTTGTCTTCCGCCAGCAGGATCCTGAGTCCGTCGAAGCGGTAGCGATGGGCCACCTGCGGTGGTTTGAAGGTGAGTGAACTGGTTTGCTGGCCAAACAGGCCGATGACGGTATCGAACAGCACGGAGGCGCATACGGGCTTGACCAGCACCCGATCAAAGCCGGCGGCATCGGCCTGGCGAAAGACCTCTTCCCGTCCGTAGCCGGTCACCATGACCCGATAGGGACGCGGGCCCATGCCGCGGGCGATGAGGCGGCGACCGGTCTCGATGCCATCCAGCCCCGGCATGTGCCAGTCCAGCAATACCACTTCGTAAGGCTGTCCCTCCTGCTCGGCGCCGGCGATCATCTGCAGTGCCTGCTGGCCCGACTCGGCGGTGTCCACCACAAAGCTCATGCTGCGCAGCAGGGCGGCCATGATGGTGCGGGCGCTGGCACTGTCGTCGGCCACCAGCATGCGGCGCCCGCGCAGATCCAGGCTCGGCAGATAGCGGGATCTGCGCCTGCCCCTACCGAGTCGGGCGGTAAACCAGAAGGTGCTGCCCTGGCCTGGTTCGCTCTGTACCCCCACCTCGCCGCCCATCAGCTCCGCCAGTTTGCGGGAGATGGCGAGGCCGAGGCCGGTGCCGCCATACTTGCGGGTGGTGGAGCTGTCCGCCTGCTGGAATGACTGGAACAGCCGCTGCTGCTGCTCCTGGCTCATGCCGATCCCGGTGTCCTGTACCGAGCAGTGCAGCAACACCTCCTGGGGTTGTTTCTCCAGGCAGCTGACCTTGACCAGGATCTCCCCCTGCTCGGTGAACTTGACGGCGTTGTTGGCGTAGTTGATCAGGATCTGGCCGAGGCGAAGGGGATCGCCATAGAGCAGGGTGTCGAGCTGGTGATCGACCTCGAACAGCAGCTCTATGCCCTTGGCTTCCGCCTTTTCACCCACCAGGGTGGCCAGATTCTCCAGTACATGGTCGAGATCGAATTCGATCCGCTCCAGATCCAGCTTGCCGGCCTCGATCTTGGAGAAGTCGAGGATGTCGTTGATGATGCCGAGCAGATGCTGGGCCGAACGCTGGATCTTGCTGACATAGTCGAACTGCTGCGGATCGAGCCGGGTCTGCAGGGCGAGATGGGACATGCCGAGGATGGCGTTCATGGGGGTGCGGATCTCGTGGCTCATGTTGGCGAGAAAATCGCTCTTGGCCCGGGTTGCGCCCTCCGCCAGCTCATAGGCCACTTCCAGCTCCTGGTTCTTGGCCTGCATCACCGCAAACAGCTCGTCCCGGGTCGGTTCTGCGAACTGCTGCTGCATCTGTTGCAGCAGCAGTTCATCGGGCCCGCGGGGCAGGCGGTAGACCAGGGCGATGGCGTTGTCCGCGTGCGCGACCAATCGGATGCCACATGATTGGCGGCCGTCCGGCTCGGGGGGGATGGGGGCGTCAGCCGAGAGCGAGAGCCACAACTCCTGTGTGCTAGGCTCCAGCCACAACTGCAGTTGCAGCGGCTCAGCGTTTGCCACCAGCTGGCGTACCAGCTCGGAGGTGGCGCCCGCCAGCGGTGCCACGAAGGTGGGAGTTCCGTCGAGGCAGGTGAGTACCTGGATCACCTTGCGCCGGGCGGTGAGTGCCGCCGCCGGGCCTGACAGCAGGGTTTCGCCGATCAGTTGCCGCATCTAGTCCTCCTTTCCTGCCAGCACGCGCAGCACGATGCAGCTGGCATCGTCGGTGCTGCGGCCACTGTGGGCGATCACCTGGCGTGCCAGCTGGGCGGGCTCGGCGGCCAGATCCAGTGTACCGTCGCGCAGGTTGAGGGATTCGCTGATACCGTCCGAATAGAGCATCACCACGTCCCCCGCGACGAGTGGCTGGCGCTGCAGCAAGGGGGTGGGGAAGCGCTCTCCCAGCACCCCGTCGCGGGAGATGCCGCGCCAAGGCTCGTGGCCGCGCAGGCAGATGCGGGTATTGCCGATGCCGGCATAGCTCAGCTCACCCCGTTCGCCGTTGACCAGGGCCACGCCGGCGGCGGCGCCCCGGGTACCGATGCAGTGTTGGTGCAGCAGTTGCAACAGGCGGGCCGGTTCCTGCTCGCGGGTTTGCTGCAGCGCCGCCTCCAGCACCTGTACCAGCTTGTTGGCCGAGGCGCCGTGGCCGCTCACGTCGATCAGGATCAGCGATACCCCCTCCGGCCCCGGCCGGATGAAGGCCAGATCACCGGAGACCCGTTCCGGATAGCAGGGGCGGTTCTCGCTGGCCCATGCCAGTTGCAGGCCGGCGTGCAGCTGGCCGGCACAGGCGAGGGGGGGGATTGGCCTGGATACCAGAGGGGCCGCGCCCAGCCACTTGCGGGCCTGCACCAGAGTTCCCCCTTCCGGCGGGGTGCTGATGGTGAGTTCCGACATCATGCGGCGCACGCCGGGCAGGCCTAGCCCCAGGGTGCCCGAGGTGCTGTAGTGATCCTGCATGGCCTGATGCACATCCCCAATGCCGGGGCCCTGATCGCGGGCGACGATGTCGATGCAGGGACGCCCGCTGGGATGGTGGAGGGTGAGGGTGATCTCTCCCCGCTCGGCGTATTTCAGAATGTTGCTGCCAAGCTCGGAGACCACGGTGGAGAGCATGGCGCGGTCCACCTCGGACAGGTTGGCGATGAAGGGGAGGCGGCGTACCGCCATCACCATCAGGTGCAGGTCGATGTCGTGGCGCAGCGGGTAGCTGGCTTCTTGAAGGCTCTGTTCCAACTGCATGATGCGCTACTCCTCATCCTTGAGCGTCCTGCGAACATGGGCGAAGGCATCATCCATGTCGAGAAAGCAGCGCAGCGGCCCGGGCTCGGCATCGGCCAGCGCCAGGAAGGCGGCGATCCCTGCATTGAGCCCAACCAGCAGGCAGACGGCACCGAGCAGGCGGCACACCTCAGCCAGTTTGCGTACCTGCCTGAATTCGTGGTGATCGAGCAGCATGACCCCGGAGAAGTCGAGCAGTACCGCGTGCTGGCGGCCCAGCATCAGCCGCTGGGAGAGGGCCTGCATCAGTTGCTGCATGCCCTCGTCACCGAGGTCGGGGCGCATGCTGACCACGATGCAGTCGGCCACGTCGGCGATGCCCAGATCATTGTTGAGCAGCATGCATCTCTCCTGGAGGCCTAGAGGGTGGATCCGACCCGCTTGAGGGCGATCTCGAAGGCATCCCGCAGGGTCGCCGTGGTGCGGATGTCGCCGACAGAGACCCCCAGCTCCACCATGGTGCGGGCGATGGCCGGCGAGACGCCGGAGATGATGGCCTCGCACCCCATGAACTGGGTCGCCTTGGTGATCTTGATCAGCTGGTTGGCGACGCCGGTATCCACGGTGGCGACTCCGGCGATGTCCAGCACGAAGACCCGGGCCCGGGTCTCGGCAATCTTGGTGAGCGATTTGTTCATCACGTCGGCGGTACGCATGGAATCGATGATCCCCACCAGCGGCAGCAGCAGGATCCCGTCCCAGATGGGGGTGACCGGGGTCGACATCTCCTGCAGCGACTTGTGCAGCTCCTCGCGCACCCTGGCGGCCTCTTCCGCCTCCTCCATGGCGCGCTTGAGCTGGTGATGCTGTTCTACTTGGGCTGTGATGTCGGTGGCAAACTTGACGATCTTGCTGGGCTTGCCGGTGAGATCCAGCACCGGGTTGTAGGAGCCCTGGATCCAGATCTCTTCACCCTGTTTGCCGATTCGGCAGAACTCTCCCGCCAGGAATTCACCGCGGCGCAGGGTTTCCCAGAAGGTGCGATAGTCGGCCGACTGGGCGTAGTCGGGATCGACCAGCAGCCTGTGGTGCTGGCCCTTCAGCTCTTCCAGCTGATAGCCCACTGTCTCCAGGAAGCGGGCATTGGCATCGAGGATGATGCCATCCAGTGAAAACTCCACCTTGCCCATGACCCGGCTCAGGGCGTTGAGCTGCCCCTCGAAGTTGGCGTTCAGCTGCTTCTGTTCGGTCAGGTCCATGGTGTATTCGATGACCTGAACCAGCGCGCCCTGTTCGTCCAGCAGGGGGCTGCAACTGCCTCGCAGCCATATGTCCCGCCCCTGCCGATCCCGGCGGCGAAACTCTCCCTCCTGTGCCTGCCCCGTTCGCAGCGCCTGCCAACGGGCGGCCTCGTTGGCGGATTCTGCTGCCTCCGCGGGGAACAGCATGCTGTAGTGCTGACCCTTGAGCTCGGCCAGCTGGTATCCCATGATGGCGAGAAAGCGGGGGTTGGCATCCAGAATCAATCCGTCTGGCGCGATCTCGAGCCGGGCCATCAGCTGGTCGACGGCCTCCAGTCTGGCCTGGGATGAAGCGGGAGTGACAGTATTCGAATGGGCAGCTGCGGTGTGCACGTCCATGGCATCTCCGGTAAATGGTGCAATTGATTTGAATGCCATTAGAAGGCGTACAGCAGTTATAGCCCACCGGGGCGAGAGCGGGGGACAAGAAGTGCCGAAAGAGCCTGCTGGTGGGTGAGACTTGGGCCTGGGGAGTTCGTCATGAACATCTTATATCGGGACTAATGTCCTTATCGCCCCGCTTTGCCCTGGCTGCCGCCAGCCTGACCCTGCCCGCCGTGGCAGTCGAAATCCCGGCCAGCCCCGCCGGTGTCATTGCGGTGAGCCTGGCCCAGCAGGCCCCCCTTCACTGGGTGTCGATGACGCAGATTGCCAGGAGCCTGGATGGGCTGCCGCCGATGGCGGTGGGTTTCGACATCGATGACACCCTGTTCTTCTCCAGCCCGGGGTGCTATCGCGGCAAGAAGGCGTTCTCCCCCAATGGTGAGAGCTGCCTGAAGAATCCGGCCTTCTGGGAGAAGATGAGCAACGGCTGGGACGCGTTCAGCGTGCCGAAAGAGGTGGGCAAGGCGCTCATCGCCATGCACTTCCCGCGCGGCGATCACATCTACTTCGTCACCGGCCGTTCGGCCAACTCCACCTACTTGCCGCTGCCGCATGGGAGGAGGAGGTGAGCGTCAACTCCCTGTACTGAGATTCCCATGCATGGCAAAAGGGCCGGATCCTGTCAGGTTCCGGCCCTTCTTTTGGGCGTCTAGCGGGCGGCGAAGGTGTCGCAACTGGCGGGCTTGCCGCTGTCAAAACCGCGTTTGAACCAGGCGAGGCGCTGGGCCGAGGTGCCGTGGGTGAAGCTGTCGGGAACGACCCGGCCCTGACCTTGCTGCTGCAACCTGTCGTCGCCGATGGCCTGGGCGGCATTGAGCGCCTCTTCCAGATCGCCGCGTTCCAGCACCTGCTCTTTTTCCATGTAGTGGCCCCAGACCCCGGCGAAGCAGTCCGCCTGCAGTTCGAGCTTGACCGACAACCGGTTCTGGGCAACCTGGCTCAGTCCCTGTTGCTGCTGGCGCACCTTGGTGGAGATACCGAGCAGGTTCTGCACGTGGTGGCCCACCTCGTGGGCGATCACATAGCCCTGGGCGAAGTCGCCGTCGGCCCCCAGCTTGTCGCGCATGTCCTGATAGAAGGAGAGATCGATGTAGACGGTGCTGTCGGCCGGACAGTAGAAGGGCCCCATCACCGACTGCCCCTGGCCGCAGCCGGTGCGGGTCGCACCGCGATAGAGCACCAGTCTGGGGGCCTGATAGTGGTTGCCGCTTTGCTGGAACATCTCACCCCAGGCGTCCTCCGTGGAGGCGAGCATCACCGAGGTGAAGCGGGCGAGGGGATCGTTGGCAGCCTGGGACGAGTTCTGACGCTGGGGCTGGCTCTGCGGGGCCGGATCCTGCAGCAGGGGGCCGAGGTCCACGCCGTAGTACCCCGCCACCATGACCACCACCAGCAGGATAAGGCGCCCCTTGCCGCCGATGGGCAGGCCGCGACCCCCGTTGCCGCCGCCTTGCTGGCGTCGGTCTTCCACATTGTTGCTCTCACGGCGATCTTGCCAGCGCATATCCCCATACTCCCGTCATTGGTGGTGGCAGTAATGATAATGGCTGGCGCCGGGGCTTGCCTAATCGGCCCGGGTCATTCGGCCCAGGGCATCTCGGGCAGGCTGTCGAGAAACTCGCCGTAACGGACGAGGTTGAAGGGGCCCTGTTCGGCTTCCATGGTCATGAGTTCGGCGCCCAGGGCGCAGGCGATGTATTGCAGCGCCTCTTCCCGCGGGGTGCCCTTCATCACCAGGCGCATCAGGGTCGCTTTCACCTGGAGGGGGTGGCCGTCGGCGAGCTGGTTCTCCACCATCTCCAGCAGTGTCTCTTCATCAAAAAATTCGGGGGTATCGGTCATGGCCGTTCTCCTGCCTGTTCCATGGGGTGGGCAGTATAGCGGGGACGCGGCTCCCGGGGGCGAAAATATCCTCCGGGTCTTGCCAAGGAAGCGGGGCGGGAGCAGTCTTGGACACTCTCTCTGCCGAACGAGCCCATGTCATGATCCTCTCCGAGCGCCTGGAACTGCGCGAACTGACCATTGTCGATGCCCCCTTCATTCTCGAACTGCTCAACGATGGTGATTTTCACCGCTACATCGGCGATCGCGGGGTGCGTACCCTGGCGGATGCCGAAAACTATATCCAGCAGGGGCCTGCGGTCAGTTATGCCCGCCACGGTCACGGACTCTATCTGGTGGTGCGGCGGGAAGACGGGGCCAGGCTCGGCATCTGCGGTCTGATCAAGCGCGATACCCTGCCCTGTGAAGACATCGGCTATGCCTTCCTGCCCGCCTGGCGCGGCCAGGGCTATGCCATCGAGGCCGCGCGGGCGGCCATGGCAGATGGCCGTGAACGGCTCGGTATCGAGCGGGTGGTCGCCATCGTCACCCCGGGCAATGAGCGCTCGGTCCGGCTACTCGCCAAGCTGGGGCTGAGTCAGGGCAAACGGGTCAGGCTGGGAGCTGGCGAGGAGGAGTGCCTGCTGCTGGAGGCGCCGGACAAGGAGACTTGCGGGGTCTAGCCACCGCTCTGGGAGCGGGGCCATGCAGACTATGACGTCAGGCAAGGAGGCCGCCGTGAGTTGCGGCCTGTCTGCATCGGGCGCTGCCGGTGGGCAGGCAAGGTCAGTTGAGCTCTTCGATGGAGAACTCGCCGGCGATGCCATCACAGGAGATGGCGAAGCCGCCGCTGAAGCGGGTGCTGAACTGGATCAGGAACGCATCGTCGTCGTGTTCTTGCACGGGCAGGTTGATGGGTTTGCTGCGACGCAGGGGTTTGCGGATCTGTACGTGTTTCATCATGGTATTTCTCTATATAAATTAAGTGTTTGCTCCTTGTATTGGCAAATGTCAGGTCAATGGGCGCGGTCAGCACGATGGCGGACGAGCGCGCAGGAATACCCAGCCCGGTTCAGGGGCGTCTGCACTTTCAAGGAAGGCGCCAAGGACCACGCGGATGCATGATGCTACTTGGGAGTGGGCAGATCGGGTCTGCACCGTGAGAGCCGGGCAACGCAGGCAGACAGCCTGAACGGTTCTCAAGGCGAGTAAATCAGAAGAAGGTTATGCGGGTACTGGCAGGATTCATCGTGAGGTGAAGCATTGCGAACATAATCAGGGCTGATTAACTAGCCGGCGCGCATTCTCTCCTAGAAATGTGTAAAAAGCAAACACTAATTGTGCGTTCACCCAGTCATTCCCTGTTTTTCACTGCCACGGGGACGGCAAAAGGGCTCCCGAGGGAGCCCTTTTCATTGCCGGTCAGGGACGGGCTCAGGCGTCGCCGCAGGCCTTCTTGGCGGCGGTGATCATGGGGGTAATGGTCATGCCCTGTACCACGATGGAGAACATCACCACCGAGTAGGTCATCACCAGGATCACCTGGCGCAGATCGACGTTGTGCTCCGGGATCATCATGACACCGGATGGCAGGGCCAGGGCCATGGCCATGGCCAGGCCGCCACGCAGGCCGCCCCAGGTGAGGATGCGCACCGAGAAGGTGTTGTAGCTGCGGAACTTGCGGAACGCCACATAGGGCAGGGAGACGCTGATGAAGCGTGCGGCCAGGCAGAGCGGCACCGCGATGACCAGCAGGATCCAGTCGCGCCAGGCCAGATCCAGCAGCACCAGTGCCAGACCGATCAGCAGGAACAGCAGGGCGTTGAGGAACTGATCCATCAACTCCCAGAAGTGATCCAGGTGGTGCTGGCTCTGCTCGGAGAAGCCGGAATGACGGGTCCAGTTGCCGATCATGATGCCGGTCACCACCATGGCCAGGGCGCCGGAGACGCCGATCATGTTGGCGAAGGCGAAGCCCGCGGTCGGGATGCAGAGGGTCAGCAGCAGCTCCAGGGAGCCGTCGTCGGTGGCGCTGATCATCACGTGGGCGATGAGACCCAGCACGGCCCCGAACAGGATGCCGCCGAGAGCCTCATGCAGGAACAGACCGGCCACGCTGCCGAAGGTGGGCTCCACACCGCCAAAGGCCACGGCAAACACGGTAGCGAAGATGACGAGGCCAACACCGTCGTTGAACAGGGATTCCCCTTCGATCTGGATGGCGATCTGGGGTGGCGCCTTCATCTTCTTGACGATGGCCAGTACGGCAATCGGGTCAGTGGGGGAGATCAGCGCGCCGAACAGCATGCAGTAGACCAGCGGCACATCCCAGCCCAGCAGCTTGGCGATGAACCAGAAGCCGTAGCCGATGAGGAAGGTGGAGAGCAGGGTGGCGGCTATGGCCAGAATGGTGATTTCCCACTTCTGGCTACGCAGCGCCTTGAGGTTGATGCCAAGCCCGCCGGCGAACAGCAGGAAGCCCAGGATCCCCTTCAACAGGAAGTTCTGGAAGTCGATGCTCTCCATGGTCTTGATGGCGAGAGGCTCCAGATTGAACCAACCCAGTTTGCCAAACAGCACCAGCAGCGCGGAGATCAGCATGGAGCCCGCAGTGATGGCGATGGTGGTCTGGATCTTCACAACATACTGGTTGGCAAAGGCGATGAAGATCGCCAACGCTGCCAGGAAGCAGAGTGTGTAGTAGACGCTCATAGTTATTTTTCTCTTTGGTAAACAGCAAGCACGTATCCCTCTTGAGGACGGGCATAGGGTACTCCCGGGTTAGATCATGCTCATTACCTATTTATGGTTATATTTAATCGTCATCACGGACAGATAGACGGCTAGATTTCCATTTAATTTGATTGCTGCTAGGATGGGCATCACGCAGTTGCATGGATGTAAGGGGTACGAGCGGTGTCGAGCAGAGAGTCGAACAAGAAAGCGGATGTCACAGCCAGGCTGGAAGCCTGTCTCAAGGAGCGGATCCTGATCATCGACGGGGCCATGGGCACCATGATCCAGGGTTACAAACTCGGTGAGGCGGACTATCGGGGGGAGCGGTTTGCCGACTGGCATACCGACATCAAGGGCAACAACGACCTGCTGGTGTTGAGCCGTCCCGCCGTTATTCGCGAGATCCACGACCAGTATTGTGCCGCCGGGGCCGACATCCTCGAGACCAACACCTTCAACGCCACCCGCATCGCCATGGCGGACTACGAGATGGAAGCGCTCTCGGCCGAGATAAACCGGGAGGCGGCCCGCCTGGCCCGCGCCGTGGCGGACGAGTGGACCGCCAAGGACCCGGCGAAACCGCGCTTTGTGGCAGGGGTCCTGGGTCCCACCAACCGTACCGCCTCCATCTCGCCGGACGTGAACGACCCGGGCAAGCGCAACGTCACCTATGACGAGCTGGTGGCCGCCTACACCGAATCGACCCACGCCCTCATCGAGGGCGGTGCCGACATCATCCTGATCGAGACCATCTTCGACACCCTCAACGCCAAGGCGGCCGCCTTCGCGGTGGACCTGGTGTTCGAGGAGCTGGGTTACAGCCTGCCGGTGATGATCTCCGGCACCATCACGGACGCCTCCGGTCGTACTCTCTCGGGCCAGACCACCGAGGCCTTCTACCACTCCCTTCGCCACGTCAAACCGGTCTCCTTCGGCCTCAACTGTGCGCTGGGGCCGGACGAGCTGCGCCAATACGTGGAGGAGCTGTCCCGCATCAGCGAGACCCATGTCAGCGCCCACCCCAACGCCGGTCTGCCCAATGCGTTTGGCGAGTACGATCTGGACGCGGTCGAGATGGCGGAGCATATCCGCGAGTGGGCTTCGAGCGGCTTTCTCAACCTGGTGGGCGGCTGCTGCGGCACCACCCCGACCCACATCCGCGCCATGGCGGACGCCGTGGCGGGCATCACACCCCGCGCCCTGCCGGATCTGCCGGTGGCCTGTCGGTTGTCGGGCCTGGAGCCTCTCATCATCACGGCGGACTCCATGTTCGTGAACGTGGGTGAGCGGACCAACGTCACCGGCTCGGCCAAGTTCAAGCGCTTGATAAAAGAAGGGCTCTACGACGAGGCCTTGGATGTGGCCAAGCAGCAGGTGGAAAACGGCGCCCAGATCATCGACATCAACATGGATGAGGGGATGCTGGACGCCGAGGCGGCCATGGTGCGCTTCCTGAACCTCATCGCCGGGGAACCGGACATCGCCCGGGTGCCGGTGATGATCGACTCCTCCAAGTGGGAGGTGCTGGAGGCGGGCCTCAAGTGCGTGCAGGGCAAGCCGGTGGTCAACTCCATCTCCATGAAGGAGGGGGAGGACAAATTCATCGAGCAGGCGAAACTGCTGCGCCGCTACGGCGCCGCCGTCATCGTCATGGCGTTCGACGAGGTGGGCCAGGCCGATACCCGGGCCCGCAAGTTCGAGATCTGCCAGCGCGCCTACCGCATTCTGGTGGACCGCGTCGGCTTCCCGCCGGAAGACATCATCTTCGACCCCAACATCTTCGCGGTGGCGACCGGCATCGACGAGCACAACAACTACGCGGTGGACTTCATCGAGGCGGTGAAGGACATCAAAACGCACCTGCCCCACGCCATGATCTCCGGCGGCGTCTCCAACGTCTCCTTCTCCTTCCGTGGCAACGAGCCGGTGCGCGAAGCCATCCACGCTGTCTTCCTCTACCACGCCATCAGGAACGGCATGGACATGGGGATCGTCAACGCGGGCCAGCTTGCCATCTACGAAGACATCCCGGCCGAGCTCAAAGAGAAGGTCGAGGCGGTGGTGCTGAACCTCAACGACAACGCCACCGAGGCGCTGCTGGCCATCGCAGAGAAGTATCGCGGCGCGGGTGCCCAGGCGGAGGATCCGCGGGATCAGGAGTGGCGCAGCTGGCCGGTGGGCAAGCGGCTCGAACACGCCCTGGTCAAGGGGATCACTGATTTCATCGAGGAGGATACCGAGGAGGCGCGCGCCCAGGCCGAGAAGCCGCTGCACGTCATCGAGGGGCCGCTGATGGATGGCATGAACGTGGTGGGAGATCTGTTCGGCGCCGGCAAGATGTTCCTGCCCCAGGTGGTGAAGTCGGCCCGGGTGATGAAGCGGGCGGTGGCCTACCTGCAGCCCTACATCGAGGCGGAGAAGTCCGGCGGTTCCAGCAACGGCAAAATCGTGCTGGCCACCGTCAAGGGCGACGTGCACGACATCGGCAAGAACATCGTCGGGGTGGTGCTCCAGTGCAACAACTTCGAGATCGTGGATCTCGGGGTCATGGTCTCCTGCGAGACCATCCTCAAGACGGCCCGGGAAGTGAACGCCGACATCATCGGCCTGTCGGGCCTCATCACTCCGTCCCTGGACGAGATGGTGCACGTAGCAAAGGAGATGGAGCGTCAGGGGTTCAAGCTGCCGCTGCTCATCGGCGGTGCCACCACTTCCAAGGCCCACACCGCGGTGAAGATAGAGCAGAACTACTCGGAGCCCGTGGTCTATGTCTCCAACGCCTCCCGCGCCGTGGGGGTGGCCCAGAGCCTGCTGAGCCCGGAGCTCAAGCCCGCCTTCGTGGCCCGCATCGACAAGGAGTACGAGATTGCACGGGATCAGCATGCCCGCAAGCAGCCGCGCTCCAAGCCGGTCAGCCTGGCCCATGCCCGGGCCAACCGCCATCAGCTGGACTGGGTCGGTTATGAGCCCCCGGCGCCCCGGGAGCCCGGCGTGCAGACCTTCGAAAACGTGCCCATCTCTGTGCTGCGCCCCTACATCGACTGGACGCCGTTTTTCCTGAGCTGGGAGCTGGCGGGCAAGTTCCCCCGCATTCTGGAGGATGAAGTCGTGGGGGAGGAGGCGACGCGCCTCTACGCCGACGCCAACGCCATGCTGGACCAGCTGGAGAAGGATCAGAGCGTACGCTGCGCCGGCATCGTCGGCCTGTTCCCCGCCAACGCCGTGGGGGACAGCATCGAGGTCTACACCGACGAGTCCCGCACCCAGGTGCGCAAGGTGCTGCACCACCTGCGCCAGCAAAGCGAGAAGCAGGGCTTCCCCAACTACTGTCTGGCGGACTATGTGGCGCCGAAAGAGAGCGGCAAGCCCGACTGGATCGGTGCCTTCGCGGTGACCGGCGGCATCGGCGAGGAGGCCATCGCCAAGGCCTACAAGGCGGACCACGACGACTACAACGCCATTCTCATCCAGGCGGTGTGCGATCGCCTCGCCGAGGCCTTTGCCGAATACCTCCACGAGCAGGTGCGCAAAGTGCACTGGGGCTATGCCCCGGACGAGGCGCTCAGCAACGAGGAACTGATTCGCGAAAATTACCAGGGGATACGTCCGGCGCCGGGCTACCCGGCCTGCCCGGAGCACACCGAGAAGGGGAGCATCTGGGAGTTGCTGGACGTGGAGCAGGCCATCGGCATGCAGCTCACCGAGTCCTACGCCATGTGGCCGGGGGCAGCGGTGTCGGGCTGGTACTTCTCCCACCCCGAGAGCAAATACTTCGCCGTGGCCCAGATCCAGCAGGATCAGGTGGAAGACTACGCCCAGCGCAAGGGGATGACCCTGGCAGAGGCCGAACGCTGGCTGGGGCCCAACCTGCATTGATCCCCGTCTGCCCCGCTTCATGCGGTGCGGGGCAGGCGCCGGGTACTTACGCCATATCGAGGTTGCCATGAAGATTGGATTTGTCGGTCTGGGGGCCGTAGTGCAGACAGCCTATCTACCTGCACTCGCCGCACTGGCGGAAAATCCCGAGATATGGGGTTTTGATCCCGCCATCACCCTGCCCGGCGTCATGTCTGCCTCGACCCTGGAAGCCCTGCTGGCCGAACCCCTGGATCGGCTGGTGATCGCCACGCCTTCCCTGCTGCATCTGCCCGTGCTGGAACAGGCACTGGCCAGCGCCATTCCCCTCATCCTGGTGGAGAAACCCGTGGTGGCCACCCTGGCCCAGCACGATCGCCTGCGCGCCCTGCTGGCGGACCCCGAGGTCGCGGCCAGGGTGCTGGCGCTGGATCACTGGATGGCCCGCAATGCCGTCCAGCAGTTGCTGCTGAGCGGCAAACTGGATGAAGGCTGGCAGCCTCGGGAACCAGGCTGCGCCGGGATCGGGCTGGCCACCCTCGCCGATATCAGCGCGGTGGAGGGCTTTTTGCTGGAACCCTGCGGCCTGGACGAGGCGGGGCATCCCTATGCCCTCAACTTCGCCACCGGCGAGCCGGATCGGCGGCTGTTGCGCCACCCGGACGGTGTCATCCTCGACATCGGCACCCATCTGCTGGCGATGATCCGGGAACTGCTGGTGGCCCTGGGTGGGGACGACCGCCTGCACCTGATCGCGGAGGGCGTCTGCGACCGGCTGGGGCAGCCCATCCGGCGCGGGGATCTGGAGAGCGCCGAGGGGCGAGCCTGCCTGCGTGGCGAAGCGGCAGGGGTGCCCCTGACCCTCTGGCTCGACAAGTATGCCGGTCCCGGGGTGGAGAAGAAGGGGCTTTGCCTGCACTTCAAAGACGGGCGGCGCATCGAGCTGCTTCGCCGCGGCAACCTGGAGTGGTTGCACCATCACGACGTCGACGGGATGCGGGGCTGGCAACGTGAGGGGCCCCTCTATCGCCACTGTATCGCCCAGACCCTGCTGGCCCCCGTGCCTTTGGGAGGCTGGACCGGCACCACGGCGCGCCGTTTGCAGGAGGTTGCCCTGCTGCTTGAGTTGCAGCAAGGGCTGCGCGGCCCCCATTGACGTCGCTGTGCGCCATCCGGCATGAGGGCTGGTGGCTGGCACCGTCTTGCAGAACGGTCCGTTCTTGATTGCGGCACTCTCGGTTTTTGCCCGTTCTTGCAGAACCGCGCATGGTGAGGGGAAAGGATTGGCGTTGCCAGTCGTTCATGGCACCTTATACTCTCCAGTCCGATTATCAGGTCTGCCATTTCCATGAATATTGCCATTTTATCCCGTGAGCCTAACAACTACTCCACCCGCCGTCTGGTCGAGGTGGCCCGGGCCCGTGGGCATCAGGTCGAGGTGCTCGACACCCTGCGCTGCTACATGAACATCGCCTCCCACAGCCCCTCCATCCATTACGAAGGACGGGAGCTGGAGAGCTATGACGCAGTGATCCCGCGCATCGGTGCCAGCATCACCTTCTATGGCACCGCCGTGCTGCGCCAGTTCGAGATGATGAGCACCATGGCCCTCAACAGCTCGGTGGCCATCTCCCGCTCCCGGGACAAGCTGCGCGCCATGCAGTTGCTCTCCCGCCACGGCATCGGCCTGCCGGTGACCGGCTATGCCCACAGCACCCACGACGTACCGGATCTCATCACCATGGTGGGGGGCGCCCCCCTGGTGGTGAAGCTGCTGGAGGGCACCCAGGGGATTGGCGTGGTGCTGTGCGAGACCCAGAAGGCCGCCGAGAGCGTCATTGAGGCCTTTATCCAGACCAACAACAACATCCTGGTGCAGGAGTACATCCGCGAGGCCAACGGCGCCGATATCCGCTGCCTGGTGGTCAACGGCAAGGTGGTGGCCGCCATGCGCCGCCAGGCTCAGCCGGGGGAGTTTCGCTCCAACCTGCACCGGGGCGGCACCGCCGAAGCCATCAAGATCACGCCGGAAGAGCGTGCTACCGCCGTGCAGGCCGCCAAGATCATGGGGCTGGACGTGGCCGGGGTGGACATCCTGCGAAGCGCCCGCGGCCCGCTGGTGCTGGAGGTGAACTCCTCCCCCGGCCTGCAGGGGGTGGAAGCTGCCTCCGGCAAGGACGTGGCGGGCAAGATCATCGAGTTCCTCGAGCTCAAGGCGAGCCGCAAGCACAAGCCGGCGGAATGAGCCCCAAACGAGTGTCAGACAGGTAAACACAGGGCGCCCTCGGGCGCCTTGTTGCTATCTGGGGGGGGCTGGAAGGCAGCGGGCTTGCCGGGAAGTGTCTCCCTTCTCCCACTCTGTTGAACAGCCGGGAAGAAGGGCCGGGAATGAGGGGGTTATGCCGCCCCGGGGGCGCCGGGGATCATCACCAGCCGGGCGCTGAAGACCCCATCCACCAGGTGGGTCTCAATTTGCCAGCCCAGCTTCTCGCAGATGCGCTGGATGATGGTGAGGCCGCAGCCGTAGCCGAGGATCTGATCCGGTGCGGCGGCGGTGGGGTTGCTGATGGTGAGCACCTGCTCGTGCAGGGTGATCTCGATGTGCCCCTCGGCGTAGCTCAGGGCGTTTTTCAAGAGGTTGCCGAGGGCGATGGCGAGCAGGGAGAGGGGGGCCTGCACCTCGCTCTCCTCGTCCAGTTGCAGGCGAATGTCCAGCGTCTCCCGTTGCAGCAGGGGGGCGAGGCGGGTCAGCTCCCGGCGAATGAGCGGCGCCACCTGCTGGGGCGGGCGTTCCACGGCCTCCTTGCGTCCCAGCAGCAGGAAGGTTTCGGTGAGCAGGGCCATCTCGTCGGCGGCGGCGCGGATGCGGCTGACGGCGCGGGCTGCCGGGGCGGGCAGGTCATTCACCTTGCCGAGCAGGGCCGCGGATCCCTGGATCACCATGTTGGGGGTGCGCAGCTCGTGGCTGGCAAAGCGGCTGAACTCCTGTTCACGGGCAAACACGGCGGCTACCTCGTGCTTGCCCGCCAGCAGCGCCAGCTCTATCTCTCGCAGCTCCTGCCAGGGGGCATCGGGCACGAAGTCCCCCTGATCCGGGGTGAGGTGGGCGACCCGCTGGCGCAGCCGCTCCAGCGGCCTGGTGATGTGACGCACCAGCCAGATGCCGAAGGCGAGGCTCCCCAGCAGCAGGGCCAGGCCGATGAGGCGGGTCACCAGATGCAGCTTGGCTTCGTAAGGGTCCAGGTAGTCGTCCGCATCGTCGTTGAACACCAGATAGAGCAGCCCCTGACCCGAGGGGTGGGCGCGTACCAGGAAGTGCTTGTCCTCCCGGCCCAGCTGATGCTCGAAGAAGCCGGGGCTCTGGTAGGCCTTGAGCCAGGCGGGCAGGCGGCCCGCCTCTGTCCAGTAGCTGGAGAACTGGCGCGGGCTGGGCGCGGGGGCCGCCATTCCGAGGCGCAACCAGTCGTCGTCATAGCGGGTTGCCTCCGCCTCCAGCCAGTGGCGCAGGCTCAGCTCCTCCATCTTGTTCTCTGCCACCACCATCAGCAGGCTCAGGATCACCAGCAGCAGCAGACCGGCCCCTCCCAGCGCCAGCACCAGGCGCCGGCGCAGGCTCGGCAGACCGGAGGCAAGGGGCGGCGTCGGGTTCGTCATGGGGTCACCAGCCGGTAGCCCTGGCCGTGCAGGGTCTCCAGCATGGGGGTGGGGAAGGGCTTGTCGAGGACATTGCGCAGGGCATAGATGTGGCTGCGCAGGGCGTCGGAGTCGGGCTCCTCGTCGCCCCAGACGGTGTCGAGCACCTCCTGGCGCGTCACCAGCTGTGGCGCGCGCTTCACCAGCAGGGTGAGGATCTGGAACGGGATCTTGCCGAGTTTGAGCTCGACCCCGGCGCGGGTGGCGCGGCCGCTGGCGGGATCCACCGTCAGATCGCCAAAGCCGAGGACGCCCATGTCCCCTCTGGGGCCACGCAGGCTGAGGGCCTCCAGGCGCACCTCCAGCTCCTCCATGGCGAACGGCTTGACCAGATAGTCGTCGCCCCCCGCCCGAAAGCCTGCCAGCTTGTCCTCCAGGCTGTCACGGGCGGTGAGAAAGAGCACCGGGGTCGCGATGCCGTCCGCACGCAGCCGCTCCACGGTACGCAGGCCGTCGAGGCGCGGCATCATGACGTCCATGATGATGACGTCGAAGCGCTCCTGGGCCAGCAGTTGTAGCGCGGCCTGGCCATGATAGGCGCAATCCACCTTGTGCCCGGCCAGCGCCAGATAGTCCATGATGGTCTCCGCCACCTGGGGACTGTCTTCCACCACCAGTATTTTCATGCTCTGATCTCCTGGTCTGTGCCGCTATTTCACGGCCATTTCACACCGGATGGGTCATCCTGTGTGCCAGTGTAACCCCGAGGATCCCCGATGAAGAAGTCTCTCTGCGCCTTCTGGTTATTGATTCTATTGCCTTTTGGTCTGGTGCAGGCGGCCGAGTTCAAGCTCACGGGCCGCACCACTTGGCAGCTTGGCCAGTTGATGGTCAACGGCATTCCCTTCGTGATCGATGAGCGCACCCGCTTCAAGGATGGCCTGGATGAGGACGATCTCGGCGGGACCTGGGTCGATCTGGAAGGGGTCGTGCAGGAGACGGCGGCAGGGGCGCGGCGGCTCGTTCGCGAGGTGGAGGCGCTGGAAGAGGAGGACGAGATGGAACTGGAAGGGCCGGTGGAAGGGGGACGGATCTGGGGCTATGTCACCTCGGATGGGAGCCTCTCCCCGTTCGAGGGACGCTGGCTGGAGCTGGAGTGCAAGTTTGACGGCATGCGCCTGAGCCAGTGCCGGGAGGATGACTGACCGGTCAGGGCGGACCGGGAAAAATTGCCCGTCCGGGGCCATAGTTAAACCTCACCCCGTGACCCCGGACCGCCTGCCATGACCCGAACCGCACTCTGCCTGCTGCTGTTGCCCTTCTGCACCCTTGCCGACGACGCCGAGCTCTGGCTGGTGGAGCTGGAGCACAACGACGGGGTGCGCCTGCAATTCCAGGGGGCTGAGCTGGAGCTCGGCAGTGCCGAACTGCACGGCGTGGCGCAGCCGGACGGACTCGTGCCCGGCATGCACCTCGCGATCCAGAGCCGCTACGGCGTCGCCGAGACGATCCGGGTGCTCGACGGGGCGCCGGATCCGGCGCTCGGGGCCAGCTGGCGGCGGGCGGAGGATCGACTGCTCACCCATAATCAGCAGGCATTGCTGCTACAGGAACTCGGCATGCTGGTGTTTGATGCTGACACTCGCTGGATCAACGGCAGCGCTGCCGATTTGCAACCGGGTCGCCGCCTGGTGCTGAGCCGGGATGAAGAGGGCCGCCTCACCGATATCCTCATTCCTGACCCCGAGGATCCCCTCGACGCCGAAGAGTGAGACCTCTCTCCCTTTCCCCTTGTTAATGGCTTGTACTTTAAATTTCCCCACTTATACTGGCGCACATCTTGTCGGAGTGCTGACCGTCGAACGACGCTAAGCTGAGACCGTTAATTCGGGATCCGTGGAACCTGATCAGGTTAAGACCTGCGAAGGGAAACAAGGGTAACTTGCGGGTTACCGCGCCGGGGAAGGCACACCTTCCCGCCAACTGGAGGCAGACCGCCTCTGGCTGGCACAGGCGCACAGGGGGAGGTTGTCCCGCCGGGCCGTTAGGCCTGCGGATCTGCCACACAGGGCAGAGGGACGGCAGAGCAGGGAAGATCCATGCCCGGCTCACTCCCCCGAGCACACCCCGCCGCAAGTTCATCTTCTCCTCGAACTCCAGACAAGCAAACACCCATAACTTCAACCAGTTAATGTGAGTTTTGCTATGTCTACCAATGTATCTGATACCACCAAATCCAGCCGCCGCGAGCAGCGCTCCAGCGCCCAGACCTTTATCGACAACTTGAAAGGGATGGCTCACCCCAACTCCCGCCGCATCTTTATCGAAGGCTCCCGCGCCGATATCCGGGTGCCTCTGCGGGAGATCCAGCTGGCCGACACCTTCGTCGGCGGCACCAAGGAAGCTCCCCAGTTCGAGCCCAACGAGCCGGTGCCGGTTTACGATACCTCGGGCCCCTATGGGGAAGAGGCCGCCCCCATCGACGTGCGCCGCGGTCTGCCGCGCCTGCGCGAAGCCTGGGTGCTGGAGCGTGCTGACACCGACGCGCTGGACGGGCTGAGCTCCACCTTCACTCAGGAGCGGCTGGCGGACGAGGGGCTGGATCACCTGCGCTTCGAACATCTGCACTCTTCGCAACATAAGGCCCGCCGCGCCAAGCCGGGCCGCCGGGTCACCCAGCTCCACTACGCCCGTGCTGGCATCGTCACTCCCGAGATGGAATTTATCGCCCTGCGCGAGAACATGGGCCGCGAGCGGGTGCGCTCCGAGCTCTTGCGCACCCAGCATCCGGGTCAGGGCTTTGGCGCCAGACTGCCCCAGAACATCACCCCCGAGTTCGTGCGCGATGAGGTGGCCGCCGGTCGCGCCATCATCCCCAGCAACATCAACCACCCGGAAGCGGAGCCCATGATCATCGGCCGCAACTTCCTGGTGAAGATCAACGCCAACATCGGCAACTCGGCGGTCACCTCCAGCATCGAAGAGGAAGTGGAGAAGCTGGTGTGGTCCACCCGCTGGGGCGCCGACACCGTGATGGATCTCTCCACCGGCCGCTACATCCACGAGACCCGCGAGTGGATCCTGCGCAACAGCCCGGTGCCCATCGGTACCGTGCCCATCTATCAGGCGCTGGAGAAGACCAACGGCATCGCCGAAGACCTCACCTGGGAGCTGTTCCGCGACACCCTGCTGGAGCAGGCCGAGCAGGGGGTGGACTACTTCACCATCCACGCCGGCGTCTTGCTGCGCTTCGTGCCGATGACCGCCAAGCGCCTCACCGGCATCGTGTCGCGCGGTGGCAGCATCATGGCCAAGTGGTGCCTGTCGCACCACAAGGAGAACTTCCTCTACGAGCACTTCCGCGAGATCTGCGAGATCTGCGCCGCCTACGACGTGAGCTTGTCGCTGGGTGACGGTCTGCGTCCGGGCTCCGTCTATGACGCCAACGACGAGGCCCAGTTCGCCGAGCTGCGCACCCTGGGCGAGCTCACCAAGATTGCGTGGGAGTACGACGTGCAGGTGATGATCGAGGGCCCCGGCCACGTACCCATGCACATGATCGAGCGCAACATGACCGAGCAGCTGGAGCACTGCCACGAGGCGCCCTTCTATACCCTGGGCCCGCTCACCACCGACATTGCCCCAGGGTACGATCACTTCACCTCCGGCATCGGCGCCGCGCTCATCGGCTGGTACGGCTGCGCCATGCTCTGCTACGTGACCCCCAAGGAGCACCTGGGCCTGCCCAACAAGGAGGACGTGAAGCAGGGGCTGATTACCTACAAGATCGCCGCCCACGCCGCCGATCTGGCCAAAGGCCACCCGGGCGCCCAGATCCGCGACAACGCCATGTCCAAGGCGCGCTTCGAGTTCCGCTGGGAGGATCAGTTCAACCTGGCCCTGGATCCCGACACCGCCCGCGCCTACCACGACGAGACCCTGCCTCAGGAGTCCGGCAAAGTGGCACATTTCTGCTCCATGTGCGGGCCCAAGTTCTGCTCCATGAAGATCACCCAGGACGTGCGCGACTACGCCGCCAAGCTGGAAGCCGTAGAGATAAAGCTGGTCGGCATGGACGGTCAGCAGGAGCGGGTGGTGGCCGAGGTGGAGAGCGGCATGGCCCGCATGGCTGAAACCTTCAAGGAGACCGGCGGCGAGATCTACCATCAGGCGGCGACCCTGAAGCAGGCCGCAGGGGAGGAGGCGTGAGCAGCGAGCGCGGGGCTGTCAGCCCCGCCGACCTGTCCGCCGTGACGCAGGCCCGCCCCGTGGTCTGGACCATCGCCGGGTCCGACTCCGGCGGCGGGGCCGGCATTCAGGCCGACTTGCACACGATGCATGACCTCGGCGTGCACGGCTGCTCCGTCATCTCCGCCATCACGGCCCAGAACTCGGTGGCGGTGAAGATGGTCGACCCCGTGCTGATGCAGACCTTCGCCGCCCAGATCGATGCCCTGGGGCTGGATCTGCCACCCGCCGCCATCAAGATCGGCCTGCTGCCGACCCGGCTGCATGTGGAGGTGCTGGCACGCAGGTTGTCGACCGTCGAGGCTCCCTTCGTGGTCTACGACCCGGTGGCCATCGCCAGCACCGGCACCCCCATGGCGGAGCCCGGCATGCTGGTGGCGGTGCGCGAGCACCTGCTGCCGCGCCTCTCCTTGATCACCCCCAATGGTCCCGAGCTGGAAGCCCTGACCGGCCTGCCCGCCACCAGTCCCGAGCTGGTGCGCCTCGCCGCCCGGCGGCTGCGCGAACTCGGCGCTCGCGCCGTGCTGGTCAAGGGGGGCCACCTTGAATGGGGCGGGGATCTTTGCCTCGACTACTACCAGGATGAGACCCGCGAATTCTGGCTCGCCACGCCGCGCCTCGATACCCGCCACGGTCACGGCACCGGTTGCGCTTACGCCAGCGCCATCGCCGCCGTGGTGGCGCAGGACTATCCGGTGGAGGACGCCATCACCCTGGCGCGCGCCTACCTGCAACAGGGCTTGGCGGCGGCGCAAGGGGTGGGCGCAGGCCCGGGGCCCATCGCCCATCTCGGCTGGCCTGCCGATCTTGCCCACTTCCCCCGTGCCGTGCTGGCGGGCTCACCGCTCGATCGCCGCTTTGGATTGTATGAAGCGAGCAGCGCCCGTCTGCCGCAGGGCCCCTTTGCGCCGACCGAACACAACCTCGGCCTCTATCCGGTGGTGGACTCGGTCAAGTGGCTCAAACGCCTGCTGGGGGCCGGGGTCAAGACCATCCAGCTGCGGATCAAGAATCTGCCCGCCACAGAGGTGGCGCCGGCCATTCGTGATGCGGTAGCGCTCGGTCGCCGCCATGGAGCGCGGCTCTTTATCAACGACTACTGGCAGCAGGCCATCGAGGCGGGCGCCTGGGGCGTGCATCTGGGGCAGGAGGATATGGAGACCGCCGATCTCGCCGCCATTCAGGCGGCGGGGCTGCGCCTTGGCATCTCCACCCACGGCTACTTCGAGCTGATGCGGGCCCGCGAGCTTGCCCCCTCCTATATCGCGCTGGGCCATATCTTCCCGACCAACACCAAGGCGATGCCTTCGCGCCCCCAGGGGCTGGCGCGGCTGCACCACTACCGCGCCCTGATGGCGCAGTGGCCCACGGTGGCCATCGGTGGCATCAGCGAGGAGCGGGTGGCGGCGGTCAAGGCAAGCGGGGTCGGCAGCATTGCGCTGGTCTCGGCCATCACGGCGAGCGATGACTGGCAGGGCGCGACCGAGCGGCTGCTCGCTGCCGTGGGGGCGGGGGATGAACCGCGCTCGGCCTGCGTGATACGGGAGGCAGAACATGCGCTCTGATGCCGCTTCTCTTAGTGACAAAGAGTACCTGCGATACGGCCGCCAGCTGATGCTGGCGGAAATTGGGGAAGCCGGTCAGGCACGGCTCAAGGATAAATCCGTGCTGATCGTGGGCCTCGGCGGGCTCGGCTCGCCGCTCGCCCTCTATCTCGCCGGGGCCGGGGTGGGCACCTTGTGGCTGGCCGATGGCGATACGGTGGATTCCAGCAACCTGCCGCGCCAGATCCTGTTCGATAGCGAGGCGGTCAACCACTCCAAGGCGGAGCTGGCCCGCGAGCGATTGGCGGCCCACAACCCGCTGGTGGAGCTGATTGCCATCAACCAGCGGCTCGATGCCGCCAGTCTGCCGGAGTTTGTGGCCGAGGTAGATCTGGTGATCGACTGCTGCGACAACCTCGCCACCCGCCAGGCCATCAACGCCGCCTGCGTGGCTCAGGGCAAGCCCTGGATCTGTGCCGCCGCAGTGGGCTGGCAGGGGCAGCTGATGGTGCGCACCAGCAGCGATCACGCCTGCTACGCCTGCCTCTATCCGCTGGATACCGAGATCAGGGAAAGCTGCGAGACCAGCGGCGTCACCGGCCCGCTGGTGGGGGTGATGGGCTCTTTGCAGGCGCTGGAGGCACTGAAACTGCTGCTCGGGATGCCGAGCCCGGTGGCGGGCACATTGCGCCGGTTCGATGCGTTGACCCATCAGTGGCAGACCCTCACGCTGGCTCCCGACCCCGATTGCCCGGTCTGCGGCAGCACCCACCCGGCCCTGGAGAATTAACCATGAAGATCCGATTGAACGATATCGAGCTGACGCTGCCCACCGGCCAGCGCCTGACTGAGCTGCTGGCGGTGCAGGAGATTCCCCCTCAGGGGGTAGCAGTGGCCCTCAACGGCGCCGTGCTGCCCCGTGGCCGCTGGGCCGAGACCCGTCTTAATGACGGGGACGAACTCCACCTCTTCACCGCCATCGCGGGAGGCTGATCCATGATGCTCGCAGTCCCATCTTCGCGTGCTCTGCCTTGCGGCGGCACTTCATCTCTTCTTATCGCAGTGGCCGGAGGCTGACATGCTCAAAATTGCCGATCACACCTTCTCTTCGCGCCTCTTCACCGGCACCGGCAAGTTTGCCCGCCCGGAACTGATGGCCGCCGCCATCGAGGCAAGTGGCTCCCAGCTGGTCACCATGGCCATCAAGCGGCTCGAACCGGGCAAGGCCCACGACGATATCCTCACGCCCCTTCGGCAACTCGGGGTCAAGCTGCTGCCCAACACCTCGGGGGCCAAGACCGCCGCCGAGGCGGTATTTGCCGCCCACCTCGCCCGCGAGGCGCTGGGGACGAACTGGCTCAAGCTCGAGATCCACCCCGATCCCCGCTACCTGCTGCCAGACCCCATCGAGACGCTCAAAGCCGCCGAGCAGCTGGTGAAAGAGGGCTTTGTGGTGCTGCCCTACTGCGGTGCCGACCCCGTGCTCTGCAAACGGCTCGAAGAGGTGGGTTGCGCCGCCGTGATGCCGCTCGGCGCCCCCATCGGCTCCAATCAGGGGCTGGTGACCCGGGAGTTTCTCTCCATCATCATCGAGCAGGCCAATGTGCCCGTGGTGGTGGATGCGGGGATCGGTGCACCGAGCCATGCGGCGGCCGCCTTTGAGCTGGGGGCCGATGCCGTGCTGGTCAACACCGCAATTGCGGTGAGCGGCGACCCGATCGCCATGGGCCGCGCCTTTGCGCTGGCCTGCACTGCCGGGCGCAGCGCCTATGAAGCCGGTCTCGGCGCCCGCGCCCTGCAGGCGCAAGCCTCCAGCCCGCTTACCGATTTTCTGGGGGCGTTATGAGTCAGCATGCCAATGACCCCACCCCGACCCTCCCCTTGCCAGGGGAGGGAGTGTCGACTTCGCCCTCTTGTGAAGTAGGAGATCGGGGGGGCGGATTAACACCTCCCCCTTGTGAAGGGGGAGGCCGGGAGGGGGTTGAGAGAAAGTCGGAGAGTTTTCTCGATAGATGGCAGGAGCTGGAGTGGGACGATATCGGCATGCAGATCCGCGCCAAGACCGCCGCCGATGTAGAGCGGGCGCTGACTACCTCCCGCCGCACCCTGAGCGATTTTATGGCGCTGATCTCCCCGGCCGCCGAGGCGTATTTGCCGCAGATGGCAGCCGAGGCCGAGCGCCTGACCCGCCAGCGCTTTGGCAACACCATCGGCTTCTATGTGCCTCTCTATCTGTCGAACCTGTGCGCCAACGACTGCACCTACTGCGGCTTCTCCATGAGCAATCGCCTCAAGCGCAAGACCTTGAATAGCGAGGAGATTGAGCGCGAGTGTCTGGCCATCAAGGCGCGCGGTTTTGACAGCGTGCTGCTGGTGACCGGCGAGCACGAACACAAGGTGGGGCTCGCCTATTTTCGCGAAGTGATGCCCATCATCCGCCGTCACTTCAGCACGGTGGGGATGGAGGTGCAGCCCCTCTCGCAGGATGAATACGCCGAGCTCAAGACCCTCGGCCTCGATTCGGTCATGGTCTATCAGGAGACCTACCACGCTCCCACCTACGCCCGCCACCACCTGCGCGGCAACAAGCGGGACATCGCATGGCGCCTCGCCACGCCGGATCGGCTGGGCCGCGCCGGGATCGATAAAATCGGGCTGGGGGCGCTCATCGGCCTCTCCTCGGACTGGCGTGCCGACAGCTACTTTGTCGCCGAGCACCTCGCCTGGCTTGAGCGCCACCACTGGCAGAGCCGCTATTCACTTTCGTTCCCGCGTCTGCGCCCCTGTACCGGCGGGTTGGAGCCTGCCGTGGTCATGTCGGATCGCCAACTGGCCCAGCTTATCTGCGCCTGGCGTCTCTTCTCGCCGACCCTGGACTTGTCCCTCTCCACCCGCGAGTCCGCCACCTTTCGCAACGGCGCGGTGCGTCTTGGCATCACCCAGATGTCGGCCGAGTCGCGCACCCAGCCGGGTGGCTATGCCGAGGGGGATAAAGAGGAGCTGGAGCAGTTCGCCATCCACGACGACCGCCCGGTGGGGGAAGTGGCCGCCGCCGTGCGACAGGCGGGGTTGCAGCCGGTGTTCAAGGATTGGGAGCCCTTCCTGGGCCGATAGGGGTGGCCACGCCCCTCTTTGTCGGTGGCATCCGGCATGGTTGGGCGGTGTTCGGCCACACACCTTGCTGGTGGCGACGCTTTAGCTCCCTCCCCTGCGAAGGGGAGGGCTGGGGAGGGGTCTTGATGCGATATTTCATTGCCATCGTAGGGTCGATTAGCCGTTAGGCGTAATCGTCCGTTCCGAGGTATGGCGTTGGCGGCAGGAGCCGTTGTGTGGTGGCACGGCTTCGCCGTGCTGGACGCGAGGCCGCTGGCCTCGAAGGGGTTTCGCCCGCCCTTCGGGCTTGGGCGAGTAACTTTTCTTTGCGTGGCCAAAGAAAAGTCACCAATCGAGCGGCCACCCCCGCCAATCCGACCGCTGCGCGGTTTCCCTCGGGTCAGGGGCAAGGTCGGACGGACCGCCGCAGACGGCACATCCCTGTGCCGGCTGCGTCTGCGCCATCATCCCTGATGGCGCTCCTGACCTTGCCCCTTCCCCTCGGCGGATTGGAGGGGGAACCAAGGCCGTGCCCGCCATAACTTCAGAGGAATCATAGGGTGCAATTCACTTCGTTAATTGAATCCAATGGTAGCTATAGTTACGGAGCTATTTTTCTTGTGACATATCATTAATATATTGTTCGTATATAGATTAAAGTGATTTATCCAATCCTAAGGAAAAATGTTTAGAGCAAACTTCAAGTGCTTGAAAGATACATTGAAAGGCAATGCTAAAACTAGAGTTTAAAATATGGTTAGGTGCGTCATTTCGTATGTTCAACCTCATATCTGGAGTAAACGTCACCATATGTGAAAATGAGTTAGGACCACTATGAACCCAATCGGACAAGCCGGAATATAATATTGAATATAGTTCTTTTGCTTCAACATCATTTGCCATGCTGTGAATGTCATTTCCTTTTTTCCAGTTTTTATGAATCTTATCACCTCTGCCAGTTAGGTATTTTTCTCTGATGGCTGTATATGCATTGTTAATGAGAAGCTGTTCTTCTGCTGGAATGATTCTACCTTTACGCAGAAGTTCATCTAATTTCATCCAGTCTTCTACAAATATATATTCACGCCACATAGAAGCTCGTTGAGTTGGACTATGTGCTACCCATAGCATCTGTATGAGTGTTTCAATCATGGATCGAGCAATCAGCTGTACGTCTGGTGAAGGTGACAATTTGCGTATAGAACTCATGTGTAGATCTAGTTTATACATGTAGCAAATGAGGAAAAAACTAAAGTTATCATCAGATTTCAACGTAAATGGACTTGAGTTATACATATCTTGTAGCCTGGCACAATAATCATCAATGGTTATATACTTCACTTGAATTCCCTCACTAAAATATAAAGCTACATAATGTTAGAGTTACGTTATTTCGACGTCGTATAAATCTAATTTAGCAATGCATATCGACTAATAGTTAATCTCATTGTTCGTTTTCTTCAGTTTCATAATGTCTCCGTCGGAAATACGCTGCAAATTTCGGCTGATTTGCTCTATAGGCCAATCCCACAAGGAGAGGGTTTTGGGCGGGTGATGGTGTTGTCGTCAAAGCGGTTGTGGATCACCTTGACGAGGTTGCCACCGACGATGGCGCGGTTTCCGACTTTCACATAGGGCATGATTGAGAGTGTCATTTCCGATCCCAAGATTTTTCCGCCAACCTCTTTCTCAATGCTGGAACGGATTATCTGATGGTATTGGGATCTCAGCACTTCATCTTCCTCAGAAAATAACTGACATGCCCCGGCGGCATATCGGGCAGCTGGCCAAAGACCTCGTAACCCTGCTTCTGGTAGAAGGGGAGGGCCTGAAAACTGGTGGTTTCCAAGTGGTAGTTGGTGATGCACTTGCTTTGGGCGTACTGCTCCATGGCGCCGAGCAGGCGGCCGCCCCAGCCATCGCGGCGGATGCGTTCGTCGATCCAGAGCCAGTCGACGTGCAGCCAGCCCCACTTGATGTCGGCGATGATGCCGCCGTGTACCTTGCCCTCTTCATCCTTGATAAAGCTGGCGATCCGCTCGCGCAGATGGGTGCCGGCGTGATCCTTGTTGTAGCCCGAGAGACCAATGCGCAGCGCTTCGATCTCATCGTCCTGAGGCGGTTGGGGTGGGGTGAGTTGCATGGTGCTTCCTGTTTGATGATGGCTGGGGGATGGCTTCCTGCACGGCTATCTGCCCGCGGCTGTTCAGTGTCACCTGCGGGCTGACCTGTTCCACCGGGCAGACAAGAAGGCGGATATCCCAACATGACAGTCCTGGGTATGAAGGTGATTGATTGGTCAGGACTTTTCGGCGGCAATCCGCTTAAGCCCCATACCAAGACTGGCAGGCGCCGTGAGCGAGAAACCGAATTGTTGATAGAGTCGGTACGCCTCCCCATCTGCCAGCAAGCTGACATAGCCTGACTCCGGTACCTCGCGGGCGATATAGTCCGCGATCTCCGTCATGATCTTCTTGCCTACCCCTTGACCCTGATATTCAGGCAGCACAGCAATATCAACCACTTGATAAAATGTCCCGCCATCTCCGATGATGCGGCCCATGCCGATGGCGGTCTGGCCGCAAAACACCTGGACGGCAAACAGCGTATTGGGCAGACCACGCTCTGCGGCTTCAAGCGTCTTTGGGCTGAGCCCGGCTGCGGTTCGAAGATAGCGATAGGTTTCGACGGGCGGTGTTGAGTGGACGACAGTGAAAGCGGGTGTGGTCATGTTGATAACTCCAGTGGGACCTGATTGTTTTAACTTCCCATGTAACGCACTGATCTGGTGATGGTTCCGTGCTCTCCAGGGCTGTAGGGTGAGGTTCTCCTGATGCCTCTAGGTGGGCAGCCATCACCCCGCCCTCTCCAACTCCGTAATCTCCCCGCCGCCGATCAAGTTCAAATTCCGGCTGATCCGCTCCACCGGCCAGTCCCACCAGGCGAGGGCGCCCAAACGGGCGATGGTGTCGTCGTCGAAGCGATAGCGGATCACCTTGGCGGGGTTGCCGCCGACCACGGCGTAGTCGGGCACGTCCGTGGTGACCACTGAGCGGGCGGCGATGATGGCGCCGTTGCCGACTTTGACCCCTGGCATGATCAGGGCGTCATAGCCTATCCAGACATCGTTGCCGATGACGGTATCGCCCTTGTAGGGGAGGCTGCCCGGGGCAGGGGCGGCGCTCTCCCAGCCGTTGCCGAAGATAAAGAAGGGGTAGGTGGAGAAGCCGGAGGTCTGGTGGTTGGCGCCGTTCATGATGAACTTCACCCCGCGGGCGATGGCGCAGAACTTGCCGATGATGAGCTTGTCGCCGATGAAGGGGAAGTGGTAGAGGACGTTGCGCTCGAAGCCCGCCGCATCCTCCGGGTCGTCGTAATAGGTGTAGTCACCCACCTCGATATTGGTTCCCTTGATGGTGTTCTTGATAAAGCACACCTGGGGGAAGCCGTTCATGGGGTGGGGGTTGGCGGGATCGGGTCCGTGCATGGGGGCGCCTCTGGAATCGGGTCTCTGGCTACCCTAACGGAATCGGGTGGAGCCTTGCCACCCTTTTGTGCCCTCCGCTTCGCCAGTCTCTGTCGCCCCCTGCCCATGTGCGCATCGACCCGGGGCGGGTTTGTCTCTAGCATGGAGGGGCGGCGGAGTCTGGCTCCGTCAAGATGGATGATGGACGAAGTGCGCCTTGCACACTTCTGGCGGAGAGAAAAGATGAAGCTGCGTTCCTTGTTGATGGTGGGTGCCCTGTTGCTGGGCGGGTGTGCGGTCAATCCCTATGGGGGGACGCCTGCGCCGGTCGGCGAGCCGGACAAGCCGGTGACCAAACCAGAGAAACCCGTGGCCGAGCCTGACAAGGCCGAGTCGGTGCCTGCTCCCAAACCCGTGGCACCGACGGGGCTGGCGGTTGCCCTGGCCGATGACTTCCTGAAGGCCGCCGATGTGCAGGCACTGGCGGGCAGCAGCCCGGTACTGCTGCTGATGGCGCCCCAGAACGGCACAGGTGAGCCCTTCAGCACCCAGCCCCTGGCGGTGGCCATGATCCAGCGCATTCAGGCCAATAGCGGCTTTCGCTTCGCAGACCCGGGCCAGGTGGCGGCCATCACGGGTCAGCTCGAATACCAGCAGGGGGGCATGAACCCCGCCTCCCTGGTGCGCCTGGGTCGCCAGACCGGGGCGGGTTACATGCTCTACGGGGATCTCCTCTCTGAAGGGGGCCGCTACCGGCTCGCCATGAGCCTGATGGATCTCAAGAGCGGCGAACTGCTCTGGAACGCCAGTCGATCCGCTGCCCGCTGATGCCGGCTCGCCGGATCCCTCTTGACCGGGATCCGGCCCTGCCCCCTTGTCCGGGGGCGGGAATACCCCTGTGGCGCCCCTGACGTCACAGGGGTTGGCATGTCGCACTGCCTGAAGGCAAAAAAACCTTCCTGACTGTCTGACAACCCTGGTTCTGACAGCATCCCCGATTGCTACCATTCACTTTGCCGGAGGCTTGTCCGGTGAGCACGTCACCGACCGCATCCTTCCCGCCCGGCAGGCAGCTTTCTGCCCCTGTGCGATACTCCATGAGTCTTGTATAACAGGAGTACAGGGACCCACTCCCACGGATAGCAAGGAGCTCGGATGGCGCTCTCAGTGGCACAACTCTACGAAGTGATGGCCCAGTTGCCGGATCCCGTTTTCATCCTCAGCGAAGATGGCTACTACATCGAGTACATCGGCGGGATGGAGCAGCAGTCCTACCAGAACGGCAACCCGCTGATCGGCAGACAACTGCTGGACGTGCTGCCCGAGGACAAGGCGCAGTGGGTGATGGCGCAGGTGGCTCAGGCCCTCGCCAGCGGCCAGGTGCAGGTGGTGGAGTATGACCTCTCCCCCGCCGAGGTGGACGGCATCGACGCCGACGCCGGGCCCCAGGGAATGCAGCGTTTCGAGGGCAAGATAGCGCCCTTGCCCTCTTTATATGAGGGGAAGCGGGCGGTGGCCTGGATGACACGCAGCATCACCCGCCAGCACGAGCTGCAACAGCGGCTCAAGCGGCTCGGGGAGACGGATCAGCTCACCGGCCTCTACAACCGCCACTTCTTCTTCGACCAGTATCACCACAGGGTGCAGGGGCAGCATCTCACCGGCCTCATCATGCTGGATCTCGATCACTTCAAGCAGATCAACGATCGCTTCGGCCACCAGACCGGTGACAAGGTCCTGTGCCGGGTCTGCGAGTGCGTCTCCGCCCAGTTGCGGGGGGAGGATCTCTTCGTGCGCAGCGGTGGCGAGGAGTTTCTGATCCTGCTGCCGCAGATCGACGAGGGGATATTGCTGAAGGTGGCGGAGCGGATCCGCGCCGCAGTGGCGGCCATGGCGCCGGATCCCGCCCCCGTGACCGTGAGTCTGGGCACCACCCTGATCCGGCCGGGAGAGGATCTTGGCACCGTGCTGGCCCGGGCGGACGAGTGGCTCTATCGGGCCAAGCGGGGCGGGCGCAACCGGGTGGCCCACGATGGGGCGCCCTGAGGGGCGCAGTGAACAGGAAAGAGGGCGACCCGGGGTCGCCCTCTTTCATTTGGCCGGGCCAGATCAGCCGAACAGGGTCGAGATATTCTGCCCCGCCATCAGCAGGCCGATGGCCAGGGCGCTGAACCAGACCAGGGTGGCGGCGACCAGAGCATAGCCGAGGGCGACGAAGAGACCGTCCCGCTGCAACATGCCGATGGCCAGCAGCAGGATGGCCCAGGCGGGCATGGCGTTGGTGAAGGGAATGGCGCCCAGCGGCAGCATCAGCAGCAGGGCGGCCAGCATGATGAGCAGGCCGTTGCAGCGGTTGATGGTCACGCTGCCGGTCAGGATGAGCAGGCGCGGGCGGATGAAGCGGTCGATGCGGGCCAGCAGATCCGCCCCCTTGTGCAGGGTCGGCTTGAGGTGCTCGGCGGCGAAGCGGCGCTCCATCAGGAAGGCGGGCAGCCAGGGCACCCGGTTGAGGGTGATGCCGATGCCGATGAAGAGGATCAGCAGGCCAAAGGGGGTGCTGACGCCGGGAATGGAGACCGGCAGCAGGAAGGGAACCGTGAGCAGCACGCAAAACAGCAGCATGCCCTGCTCGCCCACCAGGGCCAGCATCTGGCGCAGGCTGATGTGGCTCTCCTCGATGGCGTGGGCGGTGGCCCTCAGGGTATCGGAGAGCGTGCTTTGGGGGTCGTTGAGTTGCGCGGCAACCATTCCTGAGATCCTCGTCTGTTGATGCCACCGCTGTGGCGCCGCCAGCTTACGGGGACGAGGTTAATCCCGGATGAATAACCCCGGGGAGCACAGATTTTTCCATCGGGAGCGGGGCAACGGGGCTGGTACAGCCCCCGTCCAGTGTGGGAGACGGGCGCTCTGATATGCTTTGCGCAGGTCTTTTCACCAAAGGATGAGCACATGAGAGGAGCGATGGGGATGGTGCCGGGGCTGCTGCTGCCCCTGGCGGGCTGGGCAGCCGAGCCCCCGGCGACGGGCTGGCAGCTGACTCCCTTTGCGGGATACAGCTCGGCCATCGACTTTCGGGCCATGGACGAGCCGGCCCCCACGCCGCACGGGAGCGACATCGACACCCTGCAAGGGGAGCACTCCGGCAGCTGGGGGCTCTTCATTAGCAGGGAGGTGGATGACCCCGGCATGGTGGAGCTGCTCTACAGCCACCAGTCGACCCGGGTGTCCCCCGAACTGCCCGACAGGCTGACGGTGGACACCCTGCAGTTTGCCGGGGCCCTGACTCTCTCGGACAACCTGATGGCCCCCTATATCGGTGCCGGGATAGGGGTCACCCGCTTCGATGCCTACGACAGCGAGACGGCCCCTTCCATGTCCCTGGCCCTTGGGGTGCAGCCGCGCCTGACCGAACATCTGGCCGTGCGGGCCGAGGTGCGCGGTTATGGTGCCCTGGTCAACGACGACAGCCAGTTTCTCTGCAACCCCGAGATCTGCGCCTTTCGGGTGAGGGGGGAGCTGATCACCCAGTGGCAGGCCAATATCGGCTTGACCCTGAGGTTCTGAGCCTCATGATGGGACTCCTTTGACCAGACAAGGCGATACGACTCCGTGCCATCCCTGCCCCGTGAACTGCCCGTACTGCTGACGCCAAGGGGGCGACTGCGCCCCTTCGATGGGCGGGATGCTGCCGATCTCTTCGCCATCTACGGGGATCCCCTGGTGATGCGCTTCGTCGGGGAGCCGCCGTTTCCCTCCCTTGCCACCGTGTCGCAGATGCTGGCTAGCGTCGAGCGGTTGCTGGCTGGCGGCGAGTCGCTGGAGTGGGGGCTGGTGTTACGCGGCAGCGGCCGCCTGGTGGGCGCCTGCGGCTTGCACAGCTTTGCGGCCGGCGCCAGCCTGCGCCAGGCGGAGGTGGGCTGCATGCTGGCCCGCAGCCACTGGGGACAAGGTCTGATGGGGGAGGCGCTGAGCGCCCTGATCGCCTATGCCCGCCAGCTTGGCATCATCACCCTGCTTGCGGATATCGAACCGAACAATCTGCCCAGCCAGCGGCTATTTGAGCGGCTGGGCTTCATCTGGCAGCAGGATACCAGCTACCGGTTACTGCTGGGCGAGGGGATCACACCAGACCGCGCGTGACGCGGCTGAGGGGCTCGTTGACGTCGAACACCTTGTACTGCACCGCGCTGGCGCCTATGGCGAGCACCCGCTGCTCGTGCATGGTGGCGTAGGCGAGGGCGCTCCCCTCATCCTCGAACAGATAGATACCGCCCGCCTCGCCGGTGCGCGGGTTCTCGGTCCAGATCTTGGAGATGAAGCCCGGCTCCCGGGTGATGGAGTCGGCCAGCGGCATGGCCGCAGCAGTGAGGGTCGGTCCCATCATCTCGGCGGGGAAGTTGAAATGGATCTGCAGCAGGCTGGGCATGATAAACCTCTCGTGGGCGTTGATTGACGGAATCCGCATCATAGGAAGCCGGCATCTTGGCTGCAAGAAGGCACATTTTCGTGGCATAGTTACCGCAAAGTAACCACTCGCGAGCCATACCGTGCCCTCACTGCCCTGTCCCGCCTATCAGGTATTGCGCCTGCTGACCGGCAAATGGAAGCCGGCCATTCTGTTTCATCTGCGCGAACAGACCCTGCGCTTTGGCGACTTGCGCCGCTGCCTGCCCGAGGTGAGCCAGAAGGTGCTCACCGCCCAGCTCAAAGAGCTGGAGAGCGACGGTGTCATCATTCGCACCCTCTACCCCGACGTACCGCCCAGGGTGGAGTACAGCCTGAGCCCGCTTGGCGTCGCCCTGATCCCCCTGCTCCAGCAGATGCACGATTTTGCGCTGAACCACGTTGATCTGCTGGCTGGTCAGGGTCCTGTTTCTAGCGAGCCCGCAGCAACCAGCGGCTGAGGGCGGTGGCCGCCAGCAGTCGGTAGCCGAGCAGAGTGAGCGCCAGCAGCGCGGGTACCTTGAGGAGTTCCCACCACACCTGTTTGCCCTGGGGGCCGAAGATCATCAGCCACACCACCAGCATCATGTGCAGACAGTAGAGGCCGAGCACCTTGGGGGCCTGGCGCTCCAGCCAGCTGCCTTTGCCCCATGCGGGGTTGGCCAGCAGCAGGCCGAACAGCCCCAGCGCCCAGGGGAGCGAACCCAGCAGGAAATCATGACGAGCGAGGGGGACGGCGGCAACGCGCAGCAGACCTGCGGCCTCCAGGGCGTAGAGCCCCATCCCCGCCATCATCATCAGGGCGCAGCGCCTGGCGTCCGGCTGCCAGGCACGCAGGCGCAGCTCGGCGCCGAGAGCTACGAACAGCAAGGAGAAGAAGGGGCCGTTGCGGGTCAGCAGGGCCCACTCGCCCCCCGGCAGCAGCGGGCCATAGGAGCCACCGATCAGGGCCAGGGCGTAGAGCAGGGCCCCCAGCAGCAGGGCCAGCCTCGGCAGGCGGGCCTGCTGGCAGAGCCCCAGGATCAGCACCGCCACCATCAGGGCGGGCAGGAACCAGAGGTGGATCATGCCGCCCACCCACCAGACGTTGAGATGATCCCCGAGCTGCATCTGCCACTGGCCTGCCATGGCGGGCAGGTAGCCCTCGCTCACCGCCGCGAGCGGGTTGAAGGGTATCAGCACGTAGAGCAGGCTCCACGCCAGCCAGAGTCCCAGCAGGGGTCGGCAGTAGCGCAGTGCGACGGTCAGCGGGTGGCCCGCGGCGAGGGCGGGTTGCAAGAAGTAACCGGCGCACAGGAAGAACAGCGGTACCGCGAAGCGGCAGAGCTGGTTGATGACGGCCCCGACCAGAGGGTAGGGCGTGCCGTCCCACAGGGCGGGGTCGAAGGGGTTGCTGAAAGGGGAGAGATGGATGGTCATCACGGCCAGGATGGCCACCACTCGCCCGCATTCGATGCTGGAGATGCGCATGATTCCTCGTGGCGTTCGGGAGCTGGGCGCACCCTATCAGCCGCAGGTGCTCCCTATCCAGCCGCCTGGTCGCCAACTGTGACCCCCATCGGAGGCCGGTTACCCTTTGTTACCCGAGGTGCGGGCAAGGTTACCGCCGCCGGGAGCAGGATCCCGTTTTGGTGTCGGTAAAAGGGCTAGAGCAGGGCCACCAGCACGGTGACCAGGGCGCCCAGCAGCAGCAGGGCGATGCCGCGACCGGCGGGGCCGTGCAGCTTGTTCCACATCAGCAGGCTGGTGAGGGCCAGCAGCAGCATGGCCAGGGCCGCCAGATCGCCCACCAGTTGCCAGGGCAGGCCGGTGCCCATGCCACGGTGCAGCCGGTTGAGGCTGGCAGCGAAGTTGGCCTGCTGCAGCTCGGTGCGCACCAGCAGAGTGCCTTCCACATAGCTGGCGGCCACGCTCTGGCTGAGGGTGACGCCGCGCAGCTCCCAGCGGGCCGGCAGGGTGAGGGAGCCGGATGGTGTGGGCAGGGTCTGGGGCGGGGTGATCTGGGGTCGCCCCTCCTCGAACATGTCTGCATAACGCTGTTGCAGCAGGGCTTTCAATTCATCCGGGCTGGCCAGCGGCGTGCTCAGTACTATCTCTTCGCTCGATTTGGCGGTGTGGGGACCGGGCAGGGGCAGCACGGCCCTGTGTTGCAGCCAGAGGCCGGTGAGGCCGTAGAGCAGCATCAGGGTGAGGGTGGCAAAGCCTGCCCAGGCGTGGATGCGGCGCACCCACTTGTTGTTGTGCAGGGGGAGTTTTCTGCGTGTCATCGTTCGGTGCTTCATAACAATCTGGCCAGCGAACGCTGGCCAGAGGGGTCGGTAAACAGGGAGGATCAGAAGCGGTAGGCGGCGGTCAGGTGCAGCTGACGGGGCGTGCCCGGCATGATCTGGGCCGCGCTGGTGGCGCTGACGAAGTAGTCGTGATCGGTCAGGTTCTCCACGCTCAGCTGGGCTTCCCACTGGGGCCAGCGGTAGCCGGCACGGGCGTCGAAGCGGGCGTAACCGGGCAAGGTGGTGGTGTTGGCGTTGTCGGCGAAGCGATCCCCCACCGCCGTCATCCCGGTCTCGCCGAACCAGCCCTGCTTGCCGTTCTGGTAGCCGGCGAACAGCTGACCGTTCTGGCGGGAGACGTTCATCGGTCGCTTGCCTTGCAGGTCCGCGTCTGCCTTGACTTGCTCGGCATCCTGGATGGCGACGCCGCCGCGCAGATAGATCTCGTCGGTCAGCTGGGCACGGGCGCTCAGCTCGATGCCGTCGGTGCGCTGCAGACCGGTGAGGATCACCCGGGTGGGATCCAGCGGATCCTTGCTGCGCTTGTTGTACATTTCCAGCCGGTAGAGGGAGAGGGTGGTCGCCAGGCGGCCATCCAGCCAGTCGCTCTTCACGCCCCCTTCATAGAGCCGGGTGTGCTGGGGATCCAGGTTGTTGTTCTTGTCCCCCGGGGTGATGCCGATAAGCTCACCGCCCACCGGGGTGAAGGTCTTGCTGTAGGAGGTGTAGAAGGCATGCTCCTCGATGGGGTTCCACACCAGGCCCAGGCGCGGACTCAGGCTGGTGACCGAGAGGGTCTCTTCCTTGTCGAGGTCGTTGCGGCGGCTGGTGACGGTGAAGTCGTCGCGGCGCAGACCTGCCAGCAGGTGCCAGTCGCCCAGGCTGAGCTGATCCTGCACATAGAGGCCGACACCGCGCACCCTGTGATGGGCGTCGCTGGAGAGTTTCATGGCGCCGTCGTAGGTGGGTAGGGAGCCCGGATCATAGAGGTTGCCTGCCGGGATCGGGCTGGCGTTCTGGTAGAGCTTGGGGGTGCGATCCTGCCAGCCCTGCTCCAGGCCCACCAGCAGACGATGGGCGATGGGACCGGTTTGCAGCTGGCCTTCCGCCTCGGTGTTGCTGGTGAGGCTGCTGGCCTTGAGATCCTGCTGCCAGCGGGCGCGGGTCACCTTGTCACCCTTGACGCTGGTGACATAGGTATTGTCGAACTGGCTGTCGAGGGTGGTGTAGCCGAGCTGCTGGCGCAGTTGCCACTGATCGTTGATGTCCCAGGTGAAGCGGGAGCGGGTGGACTGGGCCACATCGTCGATGAAGTCGCGGCGGGTGTCGCTGTAGACGCTCTCGATGGGGACATCCGCCGGGCGACCATCGACGCCGGGAATGCCGCGATCCGGGGTGCGATCGTGCTCGTTGCGCTCGTATTGCACCAGCCAGTTCAGGGTGTCGGTGATCTCCCAGTTGACGGAGGGGGCCAGCAGGGTGCGCTTGCTGGTCACGTCGTCGCGAAAGCTGTCTTTGTCTTCCTGGGCCAGGTTCAGGCGCACCTGTACCCGCTCTCCTGCCTCGCCGTTGAGATCGGCGGCGAAGCGTCGGCTGTCGAAGCTGCCGACCTGGGCGCTGACGCTGGAGGCCTGCCCCTTCTGGGGAACCTTGCTGACCCGGTTGACGATGCCGCCCGTGCTGCCACGGCCGTAGAGCACGGCGGCGGGGCCCTTGAGCACTTCGACCCGTTCGATGTTGCCAAGGTCGCGGGTGTATTGCATGTCGTCGCGCAGGCCGTCGAGGTAGAAGTCGTTGCTGGCGCTGAAACCGCGGATGGTGACGCCGTCAAAGCGGGTGTCGCCGCTGGCGTTGACGCCAGGGATGCCGGTCAGGGCTTCACTCAGGGTGGGCTGGCCGAAGGCGGTCAGCTCGCTTGCCTTGACGCTCTCGATGCTCTGGGGCACCAGCTTGGCCGGTGTGGCGGTGCGGGTCGCGGTGGCGACCTCTTCATGTTGGCTGCGTTTGCCGACCACGGTGAGGGTTTCGTCTTCGGCACGGGGGCTGGTGCAAACCGCCAGCAAGGCGACGCCCAGCAAGGCGCGCGGGGGGGTGGAATGGTTCATCTGGGTGTGACTCTTTGTCGACCAATCGGCCTGAACTTGTTGATTTATTTGTAATTATTGATTTCTCTCATCGCGAGAGGTTGCTAATGATATTGATTTTCATTTGCATTGCAAGGAGAAGATGCAAGAAAAAGAGATCATTGGCGGGCAGGCACTGAGGGGGCTGGAACCTCGGGGAAAAGGCCGGGGGAACCTTGGTTCGGTTCGGAGGGGGCGCTACCATGGTGGCCTCGCGCCTTGGCGCACCATCCGGCACACACAGGGAGAGAAACATGGTTGAGATCATCAGGGCGGATCTGCACAACCCTCGCCACGGCGAGGCGCTGATCGCGATGCTGGACGAATACGCCAGGGATGAGATGGGGGGCGGCAGTGCACTGGCGGACGAGGTGAAGGCGAATCTGGCCGACGCCCTGGCCGCGCGACCCGGTGCCCATGTGCTGCTTGCTTGGGTCGATGGGGAGCCCGCTGGCGTTGCCACCTGCTTCGAGGGCTTCTCGACCTTCGCCTGTCAGCCGCTGCTCAATATCCACGACGTGGCGGTGCACCCTGCTCATCGCGGCCACGGCATCGGCAAGCAGCTGTTGGCGGAGGCGGAGCGGCTCGCCCGGGAGCTCGGTTGCTGCAAGCTGACCCTGGAGGTGCTGGAGGGGAACAAGGTGGCCCAGGCTGCCTATCGTGCCAGCGGCTTTGCGGGTTATGAGCTGGATCCTGAGGTGGGCCGGGCCATGTTCTGGCAGAAGAAGCTCTGAGCCTCAGTGACAACGCGATCATCCCAAATGAAAAACGGCGCGCAGAGTGCTCTGCGCGCCGTGTCGTCAGGTGGTTGCCGACTTAGAAGTCGTAGCGGGCCGCCAGCTGGAAGTCATCCTTGGTGTTGAGCTTGCCGCTGTCATGGCTGTCGAGGTTGTTGATGCGGTACTCGCCGATGACGCGCAGGTTCTTGTTGAACTTGTACTGGGCACCCAGGGTGTAGTAGTCGATGGAGTCGTAGTCAGACTTGCCAGCCTGCTCCACCTTCTGCTTGTTCCACAGGGCCATCAGGCCGAAGCCGCTCTCGAAGTTGTAACCCAGCGCCCCTTCCCAGCCGGTGTGATCCTTGCCAGTGGCCAGGAAGTCGCTGCCGTCGGCATAGCTCAGAGCAGCGTAGAGGGCCTTGTTGTCGTACTTGGCGGAGAGCAGCCACAGCTTGGCATCCTCTTCACCGCTCTTGTCGCGGATGCCCACGTTGTAGGCGGTCCCCAGGGAGAGGTTGAACGGGAAGGTGTAGGCCACGGCGGCACCGTAGGCGGCATCGCTGTCCTTGCTGGAGGTCTCTTCGGTGTCACCGCCATCGAACTTGTAGCTGGTATCAACCTGGAAACCGTTGAACAGGCCGGAGTACTTCAGCACGGAGCCGGCGCGGTTGGTGGCGAAGGTGTCGGTCTTGGCGCCCAGTGCCTCGTTGCCGTAACCGTCGGAGAGAGAGACATCAGTCCAGTCCGCCAGGAAGCCTGGAGCCCCCTTCTGGCGACCGAAGGTGACGGTCCCCCAGTTGGCGCCGACACCGGCGAACGCCAGACGGGTACGCAGGTTGTCGGAGTTCTCGCTGACGGTCTTCTCGCTGTCGTTGATGTACATCTGCAGTTCGTACTGGGCCAGCGCCTTGAGACCCGGGTTGATCTCGCTCTCTACCTTGGCGCCCAGACGGACAAACTGGTTGGCCCCCTGCTTGTCGCTGTATTCGTTCTTGATGTCACCGTTGGCGTCCAGCTCTTTCTTCTCGCCGAAGAACTGGCCGGCGTAGATGCGGCCGTAGAGGTCGAGCAGGGTGCTCTCGTTTTTGTACACTTCGACGGCTTGAGCCTGGAAGGCGGCGGTAAGAGCCAATGCTACTACTGTCAGCTTTTTCATCATGATCCCTTGTGTTGCAAGCTTTTGTTTTAAAAGACGGGGCCATGCTAGAAGTGACAGATGACAGTCGGGTGACCGTGCAATGAACAAACCGTGTCGGTTCCATGTCAGCGGGATGAAAACCGGGATTTATGTGGCTGGTCGCCACTTTTACGCGCAAAGGTTTGCCCTTGTGGTAGAATGCCGCCCGTTTTCGAGCTCCTAAGGTTGGATATGCGATGAGACGTGAACTGGCAATCGAATTTTCCCGAGTGACGGAAGCGGCTGCACTGGCTGGCTACAAGTGGCTCGGACGTGGTGACAAGAATATCGCCGATGGCGCGGCCGTGGCGGCCATGCGTCACATCCTCAATCAGATCCAGATCGATGGCGAGATTGTGATCGGCGAAGGGGAGATCGACGAAGCCCCCATGCTCTACATCGGCGAGAAGGTGGGCACGGGTCAGGGCGACGCCGTGGACATCGCGGTCGACCCCATCGAAGGGACCCGCATGACCGCCATGGGTCAGGCCAATGCCCTGGCCGTGCTGGCGGTGGGCGACAAGGGATCCTTCCTCAAGGCCCCCGACATGTACATGGAAAAGCTGATCGTGGGCCCCAAGGCGAGAGGCGCCATCGATCTCGATCAGGCTCTGGAGCTGAACCTCAAGGCCGTGGCCAAGGCGCTCGGCAAGCCCCTCTCCCGTCTGACCGTCATCACCCTGGCCAAGCCGCGTCATGACAAGGCGATCAAGGAGATGCAGGGCCTGGGGGTGCGGGTGTTCGCCATTCCCGATGGTGACGTGGCCGCCTCCATCCTCACCTGTCTGCCGGACAGCGAAGTGGACATGCTCTACGGCATCGGTGGCGCACCGGAAGGGGTGATCTCGGCGGCGGTGATCCGCGCCCTGGACGGGGACATGCAGGCTCGCCTGATCCCCCGCCACCAGGTCAAGGGTGACAGCCCCGAGGTTCGCGCCCTGGGTGAACAGGAGATCGCGCGCTGCGAGGAGCTGGGCATCGACGTGAGCAAGGTGCTCAAGCTCGAAGATCTGGCCAAGAATGACAACGTCATCTTCTCGGCCACCGGCATCACCAAGGGTGATCTGCTGGAAGGGATCACCAGCGACGGCGTCATGGCGACCACCGAGACCCTGCTGATCCGTGGCAAATCGCGCACCATCCGTCGTATCAAGTCGATCCACTTCCTGGATCGCAAAGACAGCGTGGTACGCGACATCATCCTGTGATGTGCTGACTCCCGCAGCAAAAAGCCCGGCACTGCCGGGCTTTTTGCGCTCTGCAGGGCGCCAGGGTGCCCGGGCAGGGATAAGGCTTAGGAGAAACCGGACTCCTTGCTACACTGCGGTGCCCCACAGAGGAAAAATCACATGGAATGTCGTCAGGGATGCGGTGCCTGCTGCATCGCCCCCAGCATCAGCAGTGCCATTCCCGGCATGCCGGACGGCAAGCCCGCCGGTGTGCCCTGTGTGCAGCTCGATGCGCACCTGGGGTGCAAGATCTTCGGCCAGCCGGAGCGCCCGGCGGTGTGCGGCGGCTTTCGCCCCATGGTGGACGTGTGCGGCTCCCATCGCCAGGAGGCCATCTGGCTTATCGGCGAGCTGGAGCGGCTGACCGCCTGAGCCCTTGATCCTCTCCCTCGGGGAAAGGGTGCCTGCTTGTCCTCCTCGTCCCCACCCCCTTCTCCCGCAAGGGGAGAAGAGGGTGCCGCCATTCGGAGTCATGAAAAAGGCCCCCTCGCTTTGCGAGGGGGCCTTTTTATCGTCGGCTCATGGTGAAGCCAGCTTATTCCTTGATGCGCTCGATGCGACCACCCAGGCCTTGCAGCTTGTGCTCGATGTCTTCGTAGCCACGGTCGATGTGATAGATGCGATCGACGATGGTGGCCCCTTCGGCCACGAAGCCGGCCAGCACCAGGCTGGCGGAGGCGCGCAGATCGGTCGCCATCACCTGGGCACCCTTGAGCTGCTGGGTGTCGCGGCAGATGGCCACATTGCCCTGCAGTTCGATGTCGGCACCCATCCGTACCAGCTCGGGCACGTGCATGAAGCGGTTCTCGAAGATGGTCTCGGTGACCATGCCGGTGCCCTGGGCGACCGCGTTCAGCACGGTGAACTGGGCCTGCATGTCGGTCGGGAACGCCGGGTAGGGGGCGGTCTTGATGGTGACAGGTTTCAGTGTGCGACCTGTCATGTCGAGGGTTATCCAGTCGTCACCCTTTTCAATCAGGGCGCCAGCCTCTTCCAGTTTGACCAGTACGGCTTCCAGCAGGCTGGGGTCGGTGTTGCGGCAGGTGATCTTGCCACCGGTCACGGCGGCGCCTACCAGGAAGGTGCCGGTCTCGATGCGATCGGGCTGCACGCTGTAGCTGCCACCGTGCAGACGTTCTACGCCGTCGATGGTCAGGGTATCGGTGCCGGCGCCCTGAATGTTAGCTCCGAGCGCGTTGAGGAAGTTGGCCAGATCGACCACCTCCGGCTCACGGGCGGCGTTTTCGATCACGGTGCGACCGTCAGCCAGGGTGGCGGCCATCATCAGGTTCTCGGTACCGGTCACGGAAACCATGTCCATCAGTATGTGGGCACCTTTCAGGCGGCCGTCGACGCGGGCTTTGATGTAGCCCTCTTCGATGACGATCTTCGCGCCCATCAGCTCCAGGCCGTGGACATGCAGGTTGACCGGGCGGGCACCGATGGCGCAGCCGCCGGGCAGGGAGACGTCTGCTGCACCGAAGCGGGCTGCCAGCGGGCCCAGGGCCAGGATGGAGGCTCGCATGGTCTTCACCAGCTCGTAGGGGGCGACATGATTGTTTACCGCGCCGGTCAGCACGGTCACGTTGCCGTTGACCTTGGTGGTGGCGCCCAGCATCTCCAGCAGCTTGAGGGTGGTACCCACGTCTTTCAGACGCGGTACGTTGGAGAGTTGAACCTCTTCGTCACACAGCAGGGTGGCAAACAGGATGGGCAGGGCGGCATTCTTGGCGCCGGAGATGGTCACTTCACCGGAGAGGGTGCAGGGGCCGGTGATCTTGAATTTGTCCATGGTTTACTTCTTTACCAAATCAGGAGGGCAGCTGGAATTTACGCTCGCGTTTCCACTCGGCGTCGGTATAGGCCTTGATGGAGAGAGCGTGGATCTCGTTGGTGGCGATCTTGTCCATCAGCGGGGCATAGATGGCCTGTTGTTTCTTGACCCGGCTCATGCCGTCAAACATGTCGCCGACGGCGATCACCTGGTAGTGACTGCCGTCCCCTTTGACATGGACTTCGGACAATGGCAAAGCCTCGAGGAGTATCGCTTCAATTTCAGAGACTTGCATTATGAGTCCTCAGTTGTGAGCGGGGTTGAATGAAAGAGGCTGGCCACCCCGTAAAGGTTGGCCAGCGTATGGAAATCGTTGGAGGCACCCACCAGTGTCGGAGTGGCACCCCGTGCCAGGGCCGCCTTGGCCCACTTGACCAGCAGGGCAAGGCCGGCGGAATCCAGGGTAGTCACGGTACCGAGTTCGAGCCGGTCGTCCTGCCACCAGTCGGCGCGGCATTGCCACAGATCGTTGACCTGCGGGGCCTGCAAGTCACCGCTCAGGATCATGACTTGATCACCAGCGGCTTGGCGTTGTGTTCACGCAGCTGGGCGATCACCGCATCGATGCCGTTCTGGCGAATGAGGCCACCCAGCTCGTTCTGCTTGGCAGAGAGCAGGCTGATCCCTTCGGCAACCATGTCGAAGGCTTTCCACTCGCCGGTCTTGTTGTTCTTGCGCAGCTTGAACTCGAGGAAGATGTCCGGCTTGCCGGCCTCTTTCACGCTGACGTTGACGGCGGTGATGTTGCTCTCGGCGGCTTTGCCGGGCTGTACCTTGACGGTCTGCTTGTCAAAGTGTGCCAGTGCGTCCGCGTAGGAGCTCACCATGTACTCGGTGAAGACGTCCACAAAAGCGTCACGCTGGGCAGGGGTCGTCTGTTTGATCTGGTTGCCGAGCACCTTGTAGGCGGCGAAGCGGTTGTCCACGTAGGGCAGCAGCTCCTCGCGGATGATGACGCGCAGGTGATCGGGGTTGCTCTTCACCTGGGCCTGATCGGCTTTCAGGCGGGCAAAGGTCTGCTGGGCGGCCTGATCCACGAGGGCATAGGGGTCCGAAGTATTGACATCCGCACGGGCGACGAGGGAGAACAGCATGCTGGTCATCAGACCCAGCATCAGGGCGATCTTCTTGAACATGGTTACTCCTTGGTTGCGGGTGTGTTGGCCGGAGAGGACTGGCTGTAGAGGAACTTGCCAATCAGATCTTCCAGCACGATGGCGGACTTGGTGTCTTCGATCATGTCGCCATCCTTGAGCATGCTGGTGCCCATCTCCTCATCGCTGAACCCCGGTGCTAGACCTATGTACTGCTCACCGAGCAGGCCAGAAGTCAGGATGGAGAGGGTGCTGGTCTCGGAGAACTCGCCGGCACTCTTCTGCATCTGCAGGGAAACGATGGGGACCTGGCTCTTGGGATCCAGGGTGATGTCGCTGACACGACCGACGACGACGCCGCCGACCTTGACCGGCGAGCGTACTTTCAGGCCGCCGATATTATCGAAATGGGCGCGCAGGGTATAGGTTTCTCCTTCCGGTTTGAAACTCAATCCCGCCACTTGCAGTGCCAATGCCAGAATGGCCGCGATGCCAGCCAGCATGAAGGCGCCAACCAGAAATTCTACTTTGCTGAACTTCATCTTTCCCTTATCCAAACATGACTGCGGTGAGTATAAAATCCAGACCGAGCACGGCCAGGGATGAGTGAACCACGGTACGGGTCGTCGCCTGACTGATCCCGGCCGAGGTCGGTTTGGCATCATAGCCGTTGAAGAGCGCTATCCAGGTCACCACCAGGGCGAAGATCAGGCTCTTGATGGCGCCCTGCATGATGTCGTCCTGCCAGTCGACGGAGGCCTGCATGGCGGACCAGAAACTGCCTTCGTCCACCCCCAGCCAGTCGACACCAACCAGCTTGCCGCCAAAGATGCCGATCAGGCTGAACATGAAGGCCAGCAGCGGCATGCTGATGACCCCGGCCCAGAAGCGGGGCGCCACGACCCGGCGCAGCGGATCGACCGCCATCATCTCCAGGCTGGAGAGCTGCTCGGTGGCCTTCATCAGGCCGATCTCGGCGGTGAGGGCGGAGCCCGCACGACCGGCGAACAGCAGGGCGGTGACCACAGGGCCCAGCTCACGGAGCAGGGAGAGGGAAACCAGAGGCCCCAGGCTCTGCTCTGCGCCGAAATCCTTCAATACGTTGTAACCCTGCAGGGAGAGCACCATGCCGATGAAGAGGCCGGACACCAGTATGATGGCGACGGATTGCACTCCCACCACATACAGTTGCTGCACCAGCAGCGGGAAGTGCTTGCGTGGCTGGGGTCGTCCTGCCAGTGCATGAAACAGCATGATGGTTGCCCGGCCGACGGCGTTGATGAAACGCACACCGCTGCGGCCCAGCTTGCTTATCTGACTTGTCAACATCACAGATCCTGTAGCAGGTCGCCTGCCGGAAAATGAAACGGAACAGGACCGTCGGGCAATCCCTTGAGGAACTGCTCGACTTCGGGATTGTGCTCCTCGCGCAGCTGCTCCGGTGTGCCGTGTGCCACTACCTTGCGGTTGGCGATGATGTAGGCGTAGTCGGCGATGCTCAGCACCTCCTTCACGTCGTGGGTGACGATGACGGAGGTGATGCCGAGGGCATCGTTGAGCTCCTTGATGAGCTTCACCAGCACCGCCATGGTGATGGGGTCCTGCCCCACGAAGGGCTCGTCATACATGATGAGATCCGGATCCAGCGCGATGGATCTCGCCAGGGCCGCACGGCGGGCCATGCCACCGGAGAGCTCGGACGGCATCAGCTTGGCCGCCCCGCGCAGACCGACAGCCTGCAGTTTCATCATGACGATGGTGCGGATCAGCTCTTCCGGCAGGCCGGAGTGCTCCCGCAGCGGGAAGGCCACGTTGTCGAAGACGGTCATGCCGGTGAACAATGCGCCACTCTGGAACAGCATGCTCATCCGTTTACGCACTTCATACAGGCGTGAACGGGAGAGAGTGGGAACGTCTTCCCCGTCAAACAGGATCTGACCGGACTCAGGCTTGAGCTGGCCCCCGATCAGGCGCAGCAAGGTGGTCTTGCCGATCCCGCTCGGACCCATGACGGCGGTGACCTTGCCACGGGGAATGGTCAGGTTGATCCTGTCGTACAGCAGCCGATCCCCGTGACTGAAGGTCAGGTCGGAGATGGTGATCAGGTCATCGTTCAAACAATTGTCCATCCGGTATAAATGAAGAGCGAATTTTATGGGCTAGTCTAGGTCTAAGCAACAGCGAGGAACAACTATTGAGCGGGTTTCCCCCCCAAGTACGCGACAGTTTTATGTAACAACCTGCGTCAATGACCGCCCATTCCGCATCCGATTCGCTTATCTCGGCAGACTTTTTTATAATCCCGCAGCAAATTTCGGCCCGGAGCTGTGCCTTTATGTCTGTAAAGCCTGAAAAAGTGTCTGAATTGTTCGATTTCCGTCGCAGCGCCCGAGCGGTGCTGGACATAGAAAAACAAGCCATTGATGGACTCTACCAGTACCTTGACGAGGCGTTCGAGCGCGCCTGCGAGATGGTGCTGCGCTGTGGCGGCAAGATAGTGGTGACCGGCATGGGCAAGTCGGGTCATATCGGTAACAAGATTGCCGCGACCCTGGCCAGCACGGGAACGCCCGCCTTCTTCCTGCACCCGGGCGAGGCGAGCCACGGGGATCTCGGCATGATCTCAGCCGGGGATCTCATCATCGCCATATCCAACTCCGGCGAGAGCGACGAGATCCTGGCCCTGCTGCCGGTGCTCAAGCGCCGCGGCATTCCACTCATCTGCATGACAGGCAATCCTGCTTCCACCATGGCGAAAGAGGCCAACGTGCACCTGTGCATCAAGGTGGAGAAAGAGGCCTGCCCCCTCGGTCTGGCCCCGACATCCAGCACTACCGCCACCCTGGTGATGGGGGACGCGCTGGCCGTGGCCCTGCTGGAGGCCCGTGGCTTCACCGCCGATGACTTTGCGCTGTCGCACCCGGGCGGGTCCCTCGGCAAGCGGTTGCTGTTGCGAGTGGGCGATCTGATGCACAGCGGCGAGCTGTTGCCCAAGGTGGGGATAGATGCCACCATCAGCCAGGCGCTGCTGGAAGTGAGCCGCAAGGGGCTCGGCATGACGGCGGTGGTGGACGATCAAGGGCTGCTTGCCGGTCTGTTCACCGATGGTGACCTGCGCCGCATTCTGGACCTGCAGGTGGATATTCATCACACCCCCATCAGCCGCGTCATGACGGTGAACTGTGTTACCGTAGGGCCTGAGATGATGGCGGCCGAGGCCGTCAAGCTGATGGAAACCAGGAAAATCAACGGGTTGTTGGTCGTGGATGGGGAGAGACACCCGCTGGGTGCCTTCAACATGCATGACCTGCTGAAAGCCGGAGTAATTTGATGCAAGACGTACCGACCCTCTATGGTCTGGTGACGCGCAGCCAGTACGAGAAGGCGGCGCAGATCCGCCTGCTGGTGTGCGATGTGGATGGGGTGCTCTCCAACGGCTTCATCTATATGGGCAATAACGGCGAAGAGCTGAAGACTTTCTGCACCCGTGATGGTGCCGGCATGCGTGCCCTGCTCAATGCGGGCATCGAGATTGCCATCATCACGGGGCGAAACTCCCGCATCGTCAGCGATCGCATGAGGAGTCTGGGAGTCCAGCACCTGGTGCAGGGTGCAGACAAAAAGCTGCCCCACTTCGAGGCCTTGCTGACCAAGCTCGGGCTGGATGGATCGCAAGCCGCCTATATGGGAGATGACACCATCGATCTGCCGGTGATGCAGGCTTGCGGCCTGGGTATCGCTGTTGCCGACGCCCATCCGCTTGTGCTGGCGAAGGCGGATCTGGTGACGCGGCTTGGCGGTGGCGTCGGGGCCGTGCGCGAGGTGTGCGACCTGATCTTGCAGGCCCAGGGATTGGCTGACTATCAACCCGAGGCGTCGCGATGAACAAACAGACTGTGCTGTTCGGCCTGCTGTTTCTGGCTGCGCTGGCGGCCTGGCAGCTGGGGGAGATCGAGCTGGTCCCCGAGCCGACCACCAAGACGGAAAATTTTCAACCGGACTTCACCGCCAGAGAGTTGGTGACGACCCGCTTCAACGAGCAGGGCAAGCGCACCGAGCGGCTGGAATCCGAATATGCGGAGTACTACCAGGTGCTCGAGCAGGCCACTTTCACCAAGCCGGTGGTCTACATGTTCGATGACAAGGGCGCGGCCGAATGGAAGCTGACGGCCGAAACCGGGGTGCTCAACACCGATGACAATGTGATCCTCCGTGACAAGGTGCATCTGGACGGTCTGCTGCCCGCTTCCTTCATCTCCACGCTGGATACCTCCTATCTGGAGCTGGATCTGGTGACGCAGGGGATGAGAAGCAACCAGCACATCAGCATTGTGGGCCAGGAGTTCCAGACCGAGGGCGTTGGCCTCAAGGGCCACCTGGAACGTAAATATTTCGAGTTACTGGATAAAGGCCATGCCACTTATTTCAATGAAAAACGTTAATCTGGCCCTCACGGCCCTGTTGCTGTGCGGTTCCCTGAATGCCAAAGAGTCCGACTTTGCCGAGAAGGTCTATGTGGATGCGGTCAAGCAGGTGGCCGAGATGCAGGACAACCGCATCACCTTCAGCGAGGATGTCATCATCACCCAGGGCACCATCAAGATTAAGGCCGACAAGGTGGTGGTGATCCGCTCCGGCGACAAGGGCGCCGAGGTGATGACCGCGTATGGCAACCCAGCCACCTTCTTCCAGGTGCTGGACAACGGCAAACCGGTCAATGCCCATGGCAACAGCATCCGCTACGAGCTTAAGAACCGGCTGGTGACCATCACCGGCAATGGCCAGCTCAAGCAGGAAGACAGCCAGGTGACCGGCGATCTCATTCGCTACGACATCGTCAAGCAGAAGATGATTGCCGAGAGCAAGGGGCCCACCCAGCGCGTCAAGACGGTGTTCCTGCCGGATCAGGTGGAGAACTTCGACAAACCCGCCGATCAGAAGAAGTAGGAAACAACAGCCATGGCAGTGTTAAAAGCAACGGGTCTGCAAAAGAGCTACAAGCGCCGCATGGTGGTCAGCGATGTGAGCCTGGAGGTGGGAACGGGCCAGATCGTGGGCCTGCTCGGCCCGAACGGCGCGGGCAAGACGACCTCCTTCTACATGATCGTGGGCCTGGTGCAGCGAGATGCCGGCCTCATCACCATCGACGAGCAGGACATCAGCCTGCAGCCCATGCATATCCGTGCCCGCAATGGCATCGGCTATCTGCCCCAGGAGGCCTCCATCTTCCGGCGCCTGTCGGTGTTCGACAACTTGATGGGGGTCATGCAGACCCGCAAGGGGTTGAGCCGCGAAGAGCGGGAGGATAAGGTCGAACAGTTGCTGGAAGAGTTCAATATCACCCATATCCGCGACAGCCTGGGTCAGAGCCTCTCGGGTGGGGAGCGGCGCCGGGTGGAAATCGCCCGGGCGCTGGCGGCAGAGCCGAGATTCATTCTGCTCGATGAGCCTTTCGCAGGTGTTGATCCTATTTCAGTCATCGATATCAAAAAGATCATCCAGCATCTGAAAGAACGCGGGTTGGGTGTGCTGATAACGGACCACAACGTCAGAGAGACGCTGGATGTGTGCGAGAAGGCCTACATCGTCAGCCACGGCAAGATGATTGCCGAGGGCGCGCCGGCCGATATCCTCGCCGATGAGCAGGTCAAGCGCGTCTATTTGGGCGATCAATTCAGTCTATAGTAAGGGGGCACCCCTCATTTTTGTTAGGTGACTGCCTCGCTGAACATAAGGATATCCCGACGTAGATGAAGCCGACATTACAGTTGCGTCTCGGTCAGTCCCTGACCATGACGCCACAATTACAACAAGCGATTCGTCTGCTCCAGCTCTCCACCCTGGAACTCCAGCAGGAAATTCAGCAAGCGCTCGACAACAACCCCTTGCTGGAGCAAGAGGAGAACGAGGCGCAGGAAACCAGTCAGGCAGAGACACAGGACGCCAGTCAACTCGACTCCAGCGATGCCATGGCCCAGGAGAGCATGCCGGATGAACTGCCGGTGGACACCACCTGGGACGAGGTCTACTCGGCCGGTACGGCCCAGAGTGCAGGCCCCATCCATGACGGGGAAGACAGCGTCTATCAGGGGGAGACCACCGAGAACCTGCAAGACTACCTGCTGTGGCAGATGCGGCTCACCCCGTTCAGTGATGTGGATGCGGCCATCGCCCTTGCCATCATCGATGCCATCGACGAATCCGGGTATCTGACTGCCACCCTCGAGGATATTCAGGCTGCAGTCAGCAGCGAGGAGGTAGAAGTCGAACTGGATGAGATCGAAGCCGTGCTCAAGCGGGTGCAGCATTTCGATCCGGTCGGCATCGCCGCCCGTTCGGTGCAAGAGTGTCTGCTGATCCAGCTCGGCCAGTATTCGCCGGACCTGCCCTGGCTCGACGAAGCCAGAGAGGTGATCCGCGAACACATGGACCTGCTCGGCAATCGCGACTACCGCACCCTGGCTCGCAAGACCCGCCTCAAGGAGAGCGATCTCAAGGAGGTGCTGGATCTCATCCAGCAACTGGAGCCCAGACCCGGCAACGGCATCATCCAGAGTGAATCCCAGTACGTGATCCCGGATGTGTCCGTGGTCAAGAAGGGCAGCAAGTGGGTGGTTGAACTCAATCCGGATTCTGCTCCGCGCATCCGTGTCAACGAGGCCTATGCGGCCATGGCGCGCAATGCCCGCAGCAGCACGGATACCCAGTTCATCCGTTCTCATTTGCAGGAGGCCAAGTGGTTCATCAAGAGCCTGGAGAGTCGTAACGACACCCTGCTCAAGGTGGCCAGCTGCATCGTCGAGCAGCAGCAGGGCTTTTTCGAGTACGGCGAAGAGGCCATGAAACCCATGGTACTCAACGACATCGCGGAAGCGGTGGAGATGCATGAGTCGACCATTTCACGGGTCACGACCCAGAAGTACATGCATACGCCCCGCGGCATTTTTGAACTGAAGTTTTTTTTCTCCAGTCACGTCAATACGGAGGGAGGAGGAGAGTGCTCATCGACCGCTATTCGCGCCCTGATCAAGAAGCTGGTGACGGCGGAAAACCCCGCCAAGCCGCTTAGTGATAGCAAGATCGCGGATTTGCTGGCCGAACAGGGTATTATGGTGGCGAGACGCACGATCGCAAAGTACCGTGAATCCTTGTTGATCCCGCCATCCAATCAGCGCAAACGCCTGGTTTAGGCAAACAAAAGGAAGACGTTATGCAAATTAACCTGACCGGACACCATGTCGAGATTACCGAAGCTCTGCGTGATTATGTGAACAACAAATTTGCCAAACTCGAGCGTCACTTTGACCATATCAACAACGTACACGTGGTGTTGAGCGTCGAAAAACTGAACCAGATCGCCGAAGCCAAGCTGCATGTCAGCGGGGGAGAGGTGTTCGCCAATTCGCAGCATGCCGACATGTATGCGGCGATTGATACCCTGCTGGATAAACTGGATCGGCAGATCATCAAGCACAAAGATAAGTTAAATCAAAAATAACTATGCAACTTGAACACATACTGAGTCGGGACTGCACCAAGAGTGCGGTCCCTTGTACCAGCAAGAAACGCGCGCTCGAGATCATCAGTGAACTGGCCGCAGAGCGCCTCGGCGCTTCCCGCCAGGTCCTGTTTGAAAGCCTGCTGGCGCGAGAAAAGATGGGCAGTACCGGGATCGGAGCCGGTATCGCCATCCCCCACGGCCGGATTGACGACGCCTTCGCGCCGACCGCCGTGTTGATGACCTTCTCCGAGCCCATCCCTTTCGATTCTATCGACAATCAACCGGTTGACCTGCTCTTTGCATTGCTGGTGCCGGAAAGCGAGTGCAAGCAGCACCTCAAGACTCTTTCCCTGATGGCATCCAAACTGGGTGACAAGGCCGTCTGCCGCCAGTTGCGCCAGGCGACCAGCGACGAAGAACTCTATCAGATCATGACGTCGGCCTGAGGCCGGGTCTGACACAGCCACGTTGGCGTGAGGGGACAAGATGCAGTTAATAGTAGTAAGCGGTCGTTCGGGCTCCGGCAAGACGGTGGCCCTGAGGGTGCTCGAGGATCTCGGGTACTACTGCGTGGACAACCTGCCGGTCAACCTGCTGCCCCAGTTGATCGTGTCGGTGGAGAGCCAGTATGACAAGCTGGCTGTCAGCATCGACGTGCGCAACCTGCCTGCCCAGGCAGACAGGCTGGAGAACCTGCTGAGCCAGGTGCGCAACGAGGGGCGAGTCAAGTTTTCGAGCTTCTTCTTCGATGCGGACAACGCGACCCTGCTCAAACGCTACGGTGAGAGCCGCCGTCTGCATCCTCTGTCCCGCAACAAGCTTTCGCTGGACGAGGCGATCCGGGAAGAGACCCACCTGCTGGCACCGCTCTCCTCGACCGCCGACCTGCGCATCGACACCACCAACCTCAGCATTCACGATCTCAGCGAGCTCATCAAAACCCGGGTGCTCGGCAAGAAAGAGAACGAGCTGGTGCTGGTGTTCGAGTCGTTCGGCTTCAAGTACGGCATTCCCAAGGATGCGGACTTCGTGTTCGACGCCCGTTTCCTGCCCAACCCGCACTGGATCCCGGAGCTCAAGCCCTTCACCGGCAAGGATGAGCCCGTGGCCAACTACCTCTCCAGCCAGCCGGATGTCATGCTGTTCATCCAGCAGATCGAGAATATGCTGGGGACCTGGTTGCCCCACTTGGAGCGCAACAATCGCAGCTATGTGACCGTCGGGATTGGCTGTACCGGCGGACAACACCGCTCGGTGTTCATCGCCGAACGGCTGGCCAGCGCATTCCGCTTGCTTGGCAAGAACGTGCAGATCCGCCATCGCACGTTGGACAAGCGTTCAAACCCCGCCTGACAGATCCACAGGATGCTCAGATGACCGTTTCCGCCTCGGTAGAAGTCAAAAACAAGTTAGGCATTCACGCGCGACCGGCCATGATGCTGTTCGAGCTGGTGCAGGGGTTCGATGCCCACGTGTTGCTGCGCAACGAAGAGGGGGTCGAGGCCGACGCGGACAGCGTGATCGGCCTGCTGATGCTGGACTCCGCCCAGGGCAAACAGGTGGAGGTGCAGGTGGAGGGCCCCGAAGAGGTGGAGGCCCTGGCCGCCGTGGTGGCGCTGTTCACCTCGGGCTTCAATGAGGAGTAATACGCCTCGGCGTGCTCAAGGTGCGCTGCGAGCCAGCGCCTTGAAAGCGGCAAAATCCCGACAAGCCAGCAGACTTCTGCTGGCTTTTTCGTTCATCAGTGCCAGAAACAGATCATAAAGTCCCATGGCTTCCTCATAATCCGCCTTGGCGATGGCCAGCACGAAGATGAGGGTAGCGCTCTCGCCGTTGCCCCAATCGATCCCCTGGGGGGCCAGCACGGTATAGACCAGGGTGCGGCGCGCCAGCAGGCCGAGGGAGTGGGGCAGAGCGATGCCGTCCCCCAGCATGGTTGAGACAATTCGCTCCCGCTCCTGCAAGGATCCCCGGAATCCGCTCTCCACCAGATCCTCCGCCTCAAGCTGGCTGCAGATGCGATCAAACAGCACCCCCTGGCTGATGGGTTCATCAAGCACCATGAAGTGGTCGGCATCGAAATACTTGTCGAGCAGATAGGGACGGGTGCGATCGACGAGCACCAGCTTGCCGAGCTGCTCCAGCTGGTACTGAGTCGGGAAGGGGGAGACCTGTACCACGGGAGCATTCTTCTCGCTCACCTTGAGGGTGCTGATGACGAAATCCTGCTCGATCCGCGCAAGCCCTTCGTAATCCCGTACCGACTCCAGCGTGGTCAGCTGCAGTTGGGGGTATTCCCGCCGGATGCGTGCTTCCAGCACCCGGAAGGTGGCGTTGCCCGCATCGCACAGCAGCAGCGCCTGGGGGCGCCGGGTGTAACCGATGTCGTAGTGGCGCTCCAGGCCGACCCCGATGTGGATCACCAGGTAGCCGATCTCGTGATGGGTCAACCGGTAGGGGGTCTGCCTGATCCACTCAGAGATGGCCGCCAGGGTGATGTCGTAGGCGAGGGGGTAATACTGCTTGATGTGGTCCGCCAGGGGATTGTGGCTGCCAATCTGGTATTTGACTCGCAGCAGCATGGCGCCGATATGGGTCTGCAGGTCGGCTCGCAATTGCGGGTCGCCGCGCAGGTCATAGGGGTAGTGGTGGTGGATGTAACCCAGCAGGTGCGTAGTCAGCTGCTCGCTCTCGGCCGCCATGGCCGGGCTGAGCAGGGGCGTCTCTGCAGTGAGGCGAGCCTGGATCTGGATGGCGAGACAGGCGATCTCTTCCTGCCCCGGTGACGTCAGGGTTGGCAGCTCGGCATAGATGTCGCGGGCCACCACTGCCAGGGGTGGGGTGATGTCGTCGCTGGCAAACTGGCGCAACTCGTGGCCAGACGCCTGGCGAAGCAGTGCGACGGCACAGTAGACGGTGACTTGCTGCAGGCTCTCGTCGGCCAGGCGCAGCTGATGGCGACCGAGTTGCTCGTGAATGTGGTTGCCCACTACCTCCAGCGTCTTGCTGGGACAGAGGGTGGGCAACAGGCTCTGGAGCGGATGCTGGTGCAGCAGCTCCTGGCAGAGCAGTTGGGTGAGGCAGGCGCGGATCGCCATCTCGCTTCCCGCAATGCGCATCCCCACTCTGGGTTTGCTGTCGATGGTGAGCCCGAAGTGGGCGAGCCGCTCCCGCACCTCCGTCATGTCCCCTTGCAAAGCCGCCCGGCTCAGATACCAGGTGTCCGCCAGCTCGTCGAGTTTGATCCCCTGTTCCGCCGTCAGCAGCAAGACCTGGAGGTGCAGCACCCGCTCGCGGCTGGTGCGAGGCAGGGGGCTCTCCTGCCCCTGGGCGGCCAGCAGCGCATCGAACAGTCCCTGATTGTAGATCTTGAGCTGGTAGCCGCTGCCCCGCTGATGGATCAGGTGGGCGCCCCGGGTGGCGATGAGCTCGTTCAGGGTCGCCACGTCGGTACGCACCGTGCGGGTGGAAACATTGAGACGGCGGGCCAGCTCCTCCTGTGGCAGAGGCTCGGCGTGAAGCAGGGCGAGCAGTTGCTGGAGTCTGGGGTGGGGCAGCTTGGTCATGAGGGGTGGGGACTCCTGTCGCGGATGGTGGGGCGATGTTAACAAGGGGGTCATTAACAAGCCAGGCACCGCCCAGTGATCGGACCGGTGCCTGTGGGGTTGCTATGCCAGCAGTGCCTTCACCATGGCGAGGAGGGTACGCACATCCTCCGGCCGGGTCTGGCCACTGACACTGTCGATGATGGAGCTGTAGACGTGGGGGATCACCTTCTCGACTCCTGCCTCCAGCGCGATCCGCACTATCTCCTCGAAGTTCTCAAGATCGATGCCGCCGGTGGGCTCCAGCCAGAAGCCGTGGCGGGCACAGGCCTCGGCCACAGCCTGATACTCGGCGCGGTAGGCGAGTCCCCCCATGGGGAAGAACTTGACCGAGCTGCCCCCCATGTCCTTGAGCAGGGCAATGGCGGTATCGATGGGGACGATGCCATCGGGCTGCTGACTACTGAGGGGGCCAGTGGAGATCTTCACCATGCCGGGGGTGCCGGTGGGGGAGACAAGGCCATTGACCAGGGTATCAGCTTGACCGAGCAGCGCCCGGCTGGCCCCGACCCCGGTGAACACCTGATTGACGTGCTGGGGCTGCAACTGGCGGGCCAGCTCGGCCACCATGGCGGACTGGCGCGGATCACCGGCTCCCAGCCCGATGGAGAGGGCGTTGTCGATGAGCTTGGCGTAGGCCTGCATGTCGGCGACGGCAGAGGGAATGTCCGGGTAGTTCTTGGAGAGCACACCGACCAGCACATGACCCTCGGCGGCCTCATAAATGTCGACGGCATTCTCTTTGGAACCTGCCAGCACGTTGAGGCAGACCCGATCGCGGTAGTAATTGGGGGTAAGAGACATCAGTTGTTCTCCTGAACGAGGTGGGCAATGGCGGAGTGGATCTGGTCGAGCTGGGGCACGGTGACGCTGCGCACGTCTATCTCGATGTGCCCCTCGTTGGCCTTGTAGCTGCGGCAGTAGATGGCGGGGGTACCCTGTTGCAGACGGGAGACCACTTCCGCCGTGGTCATGCCGATCTGCTGGTGGTCGAAGGTGATGTCGGTGCGGGCGATGTCGCGCCCCGCGCTGTCCCACACCACCTTGGCGGTGACGCCGGGCAGCTGGTTGAGGCGCTCGATGAGGGGGGTCATCTTGGCGACCATGGCGGCGCCGCTCTCCTTCTCTTTGGCCAGATAGCGTTCGATGGCGTGAGTGAGGCCGAGGATCCCCTCCTTGCCCACCTTCATGGCACGGCCGATGCCGTTGGCCTGCTGCTTGACCCACTCCACATACTGACGCCTGCCGAGCACCAGGCCGCTGGTGGGCCCTTCGATGGCCTTGGCGCCGCTGTAGATGACCAGATCCGCACCCTGGTTGTAGTAGAGACGCAGATCCTCTTCGGCCGCTGCATCGACGATGAGCGGGATCCCGTGGGCCTTGGCCACCTCGGCTGCCTCGGCCACCGACAGAATGCTCTTCTGCACGCAGTGGTGGGACTTGATGTAGAGGATGGCGGCGGTATTGGCATGGATGGCGGCGGCCAGCTGGGCGGGTGAGCACTCGTTGGCGTAGCCTGCCTCCACCACCCTGCCGCCCCCCAGGTTGACCATGGTGCCGACGGGGGCACCAAAGTTCACGTTGTGGCCCTTGGGCAGCACGATGTCGCTCGGCACGTCGTGGGCATGAGCATGCAACTGCTCGAGGCGATAGGGGTCGCCGCGCACGATCACGGCGGCCACCGACTGGGCGATGCCGGCGCTGGCGCAGGAGACCACCACCGCATCTTCAACGCCCAGCAGTTCGGCCAGGTAGGCGCCGGTCTTGTTGACCAGATCCTTCACCTCAAAGTAGTGGCCGAGGCCGAAGTTGACCGCATCGACCACCTCCTGCTCGGGGGTGGATACGCCGAGGATGGTCATGCGCCCGGAGGCGTTGATCACCGGTTTGAGCCGGTATTTCTCATACACAGAAGGCATGGTGTGATTTCCCGTAGTGAGTCAGAACCAGTTCGCCGCCCACCAAGGCAGCGAGAGGGAGCAGTTGCCGGTCACCGCTGCGGGCGCCGGCCTCGGTATCGGTAAAGAGAGTGGGGCCGCAGCTCACCTCGAACAGGGTGATGTCTGCATCGGCGCCCACCTCGAGTCGCCCCTTGCCGAGCAGGCGCAGGGCATCGGCGGCCTGGTGAGTGACGCAGGCGAGCACCTGCTCCAGGGTCATGCCGATGGCGAAGAACTTCGACATCACGTGGGCCAGACTGTAGACGGGCCCCTTGATGCGGTTCTTGCAGTAGATGTCTGAACTGATGGTGTGGGGCAGGATCCCCTGAGCAATGGCCAGCTCCGCCACTTCGAAGCTGAAGCTGGCGCCGCCGTGGCCGATGTCGAGCAAGAGCCCCCGCCGCATCGCCTCACGCACCGCCTGGCGCAGTTCGCCGGCCGGGGTCAGGATGCGGTTGGGCTTGCCGTTGAAGCAGTGGGTCAGCAGATCGCCCTCCCCCAGCAGGGCGACGATCTCGTCCAGATCCGGCGGCGTGTTGCCCACGTGCACCATCAGCGGCAAGTTGCCATTGGCCTGCTGGATCTGCTTGGCCATGCGCAGGGGTTGCAGACCGCTTTCACCCACCACGCTGCCGCTCATGCGCGCCTTGATGCCGACGATGAAGCCGGGATGGCGCCGGATGGCCGCTTGGGCGAGGACGGGATCGATGTCTGCCGGATCCGCCAGCTCGTTCTGACGCAGCAGACCGATGCGGGAGATGTTGAGCAGGGCATGCACCCGGGTCTTGCAGGTGGCGGCGAGACGCTGGAAGTCGTCCACATCGTCGGCTCCGGTGCTGCCGGCGTCGATGACGGTGGTGACGCCGGATTCCACGCCCACCTTGTCCGGCTCATCGTGATAGATGGGAGAGGCGGGGTAGCAGTGGGTGTGGCCGTCGATCCAGCCGGCGCTCACATGGACCTGCCCGCCCAGAGTGAGGGTTTGCTTCGCCTCCGTGCTCCCTGGCAGCGAACCCAGCGCCGCTATCTTGCCATGCTTGATGGCGACGTCGACAAGCTGCCCGTTTCCCAGGCGTCCCGCCCTGATGATCATGTCGTACATGCTGATATCCCTCTTGGAACCTGCTTGTGCTCTTACTGCGAGGCCGCTTCCAAGGCTCATATGCTGCTCGCGTATTTGTAACCAGGAGTTCTCACGTCTATCCATACGCTCCGGCCCCTGTGCTGCTCTTCACCTTGCTGACGACCTTTCGCGGCAGAGCGCAAACAGGTTCTTGAATGCCGCCGAAGAGACGGCCTTGGATTAAGCCAGGGCGATGGGGAAGAAGGTCCCGAACAGCATGGCCCCCAGAATGGCGCCGCCCGTGATGGGCTTCTCCCAGATGTAGAACAGCAGGGCACCCAGCAGGGAGCCTATCCCGATGGGAATGGAGGCGCCCATGGCGGAGAGGATGATGAGGGGACCGAGGAAGCGGCCGGAGCTGTTGCCAGCCCCCATCATGACGTCCGCCCCGTAGGTGGAGTTGCTCTGGTTGATGGTGAACTTGCGCGCCAGGATGATCACGTAGCCGATGGCCATCCCAATCCCCATGCCGGTGATCAGGGAAGCGGTGAAATTTTCCACCGGATAGACAATGCCGGCCCCCAGCAGCAGGGCGGGCACCCCTAGGCCGACTCCGGTCTGGATGGCGCCGCCGATGTCGAGGATCCCCACCAGGGAGCCCTCGATGATGCGGGCGAACAGGAAGCTGGCACCGAAGGCGGCGACTGCACCATAGGCCCCCGTGTCCATACCGGCCTTGAGCATGGCAACGAAGGCCACCTCGTTGAAGGCGCCGACCCCGTAGAGGTAGAACATGTGGGTACCGGCGAAGACGCCGGAAGAGAGCAGACCGACAAAGATGGGGAAGGACCAGTCGGCATACCAGAAGTTGTTTCTCAGTTTCTCATCCATGGTGTGCTTCCTTATTTGCCGCTCATGAGGTTGTGGACGTTTTCCAGCCACAGGGGAACGCCCAGGTGGAAGGATTCAATGAGTTTCATGTCAAAGCCGCGGAAGAAGCCGCTCAGCACGAACAGCAGGACGATGGCACTCATCATCACCTTGGTGACGTGGTTCCAGCCGCTCTCCTCCACCCCCTTGCCGATCAGGATGCCAAGCACCAGGCCCGGTACCGCGTTGCCCATGATGAGCTGGGCCAGACCGCCGAAGATGGTGGCCCAGAAGCCGGACTTCTTGCCTGCCTCGATGGCGGCCAGCCAGAAGATCACCGGCATGACGGTGTTGACCAGCAGGTTGGCGGCGGGCACCAGCACCTTGACCGCGGTCACCTGCAGGGCGGCAGGTACGGCGGCGGCCGTGCTGTTGAGGAAGGCGACCACGATGGCACCAATGATGCCGCAGGCGATGGCCATCTTTTTGGGATCATGGAGGGTGGTGGCGAGATCCCGGTTCTTGATCATCAGGGTCGCTGCACCCCAGTTCGGCAGGATGCGGTGATCCACGTCCTGGGTGAAGGCGCCGGCCGCGACCGTGGAGGCCCAGGCGTTAAAGAAGAAGCCCAGACCGAACGAGAAGTGGGAGGCGGGGTCCCCTTCGCAGGAGTTGAGCTCGCCCAGGGTACGGAACGCGCCCATCCCCTGTACGGTCGGGGCGTGGAACATCCGCGCCGCGCCAGCCCCCACCCCGACGCCTACCAGGCCGCCGATGATGAGTGACTTCATCAAAATGATTAGAAACATCCAACTTGTCCTTTTGGTTGTGGGGTCAGGCCCGGGTGAAATCCACCTTGTCGACATCCAGGCTGATGACCTTGACGGTGATCGCCAGCCGGACCCGGAACTCGTGGCGCTGGCGTGGCAGGAAGAAGAACAGGAACTTCTCCACCCGTACCGACTCCTCGGCCTCGAGCACCTCGACCTCGAGGGGTTCGATGCGCAGCATCACCTTGGGGCTCTCCTTGAGCAGGCTGGGTTGCACCTGGCTGAGGGCTGCAGCGAACGCCTGCTGGCGAGTCGCCCCCTTGCCGTTGACCGTGATCCGGGTGGTGAAGTGTTCTTTCATCAGGTGCGCCCGTGTTTCTTGGCGAAGGCTTCGATCAGCTTCTGGCCCAGCTCTTCCTTGTCCATGAAGCCGAAGCCCAGTACCACGCACCCCTCGTTGATGGCGGTGACACCCTCTTCGATGGATCGCATGCCGTAGCGGCACTTGTAGCCGTACTTGGTCTGGGCCGTGATGGCGCCCGCGCCACCGCTGCCACAGAAGGAGATGCCAAGGTCGGCCTGCTCCTTGTTCATCACATCACCGAGCTTCATGTCGGCGGCCATGCCGGGGATGACGGTCACGGTGGCGCCGGCGGCTTCTGCGCCTGCCCCCACTTTCTGACCCTTGCCGAGACGATCTCCAATCACGAGTTTGATGGCAGTCATTTAGCTTTCTCCTTTTACTGAGCTGAGTTCGTTTTCTTTGGCCACTTCAAAATGGACGGACAAGAGGTGCGCCTCCTCGTATGCGAGGCGGTCGAGCCAGGCGACGACCTGTTCGGCCAGGCGCAGGGAAAGGGGGGAGATCTCCTCGAACAGGCTGAGGTCAACCTCCGGCAGGGATTCCCCGCTGTAGGAGCGCCACACCATGGCCTTGACGTGGGAGGCCAGCATCTGTTGCTGCACGTCGTTGGGGCATATGCCCTGATCCGCCAGCAGGTTGTGAATGCGGGCCAGGGTCAGGTCGGTCTTGCGCAGCAGTGCCGGGCTGTCCGGGGTCAGGGGGGCGTCATGGGTGTCGGTGTTCAAGGTCTGCTCTCCAGGCTGGCAGAAAGGATGGGATCACCATAAAGCGGAGGAGAGTGCGGGAGGAGGCAGGTTTTTTCCGATTCGAAGTGGAAATCCGGAGGAAAAGGCATCAAAAGAAGCCCTTTTGGCGATCAAGAAGAGGAAAGGAGCGGACTGGCGGCAAGGGAGTGTGATCGGTGGCGCGTTTTGACGGCGCCTTCGCCCGATTGCTCATTGGCCCAATGTGTGAGCTGTCTCACGCACAGGTGGGAGCCGGAGGAAAGCGGGCACAAAAAAGGGCCCTGTCGGGCCCTGCGAGGATCCGCCCCTCAGGTGGCGGGTGCCGCACTGCTGGTCGGCAGGGTCTGATTCTGGTAGCGCAGGTCCTCTTCGATGATGACATCGACGTCCAGCGGCTTGCCGTTGCGGATCACCGAGATGGTGAGCTTGGTGCCGGGGCGGCTCTCGACGATCTTGTCCATGACGGGACGCACGCCGGTGATGGCCTCTCCGTTGATCTTGAGCAGCACATCCCCACGTTTGAGACCGGCCTTGGTGGCTGGGCCATTGGGATCCAGGCTCTCCACCACCAACCCCTGCAAGTCCCCCAGGTTCAGCATGCGCGCGACGATGGGATTGATCTCGACGCTGGAGATGCCGAGGTAGCCGCGGATGACCCGACCGTTGGCGATCAGCTCGTCCATGATGCGCTTGGCCAGCTTGTAGGGGATGGCAAAACTGATGCCATAGCTCTCCTGATTGCCGTTGAGGTGGTAGGCGGCGGTATTGATACCCACCAGATCGCCACGGCCATTGACCAGGGCGCCTCCGGAGTTGCCCTCGTTGATGGCGGCATCGGTCTGCAGCAGATCCTGTCTGCCATTGCTGTCCGGCCCCATGCTGGAGAGGCCGATACGCCCGGTGGCGCTGATGATGCCTTGGGTGATGGTCTGGCCGACGTTGTAGGGGTTGCCGATGGCGAGCACCACGTCTCCCACGTCCGGCAGACGATCCGGGTCCTGCGGGATCACCGGCAGGTTGTCCGATTCGATGTAGAGCACCGCCAGATCGGTCAGTTTGTCGGTGCCGACCAGCTCTGCACTGAATACCCGACCATCTTGCAGGGCGACGATGATCTGGTCCGCATCGGCGATGACGTGATAGTTGGTGAGCACGTGACCGCGCTGGTTCATGATGACGCCGGACCCCAGCCCCTGGGGTCTGAGTTCGGCTTTTTCACCGCGATTGCCGGCGAAGCTGCGGGTGTAGATGTTGACGACGGCAGGGCCGGCACGATGGGCCGCGTAGGAGAAGCTCAGCTCGCGGGCATTGGTGATGAGGCCCGGCAGGGGGGCGCCGCCGCGAAAATTGGGAAACACCAGCAACAAAAGCGCAGCCATGGCGAGGCCAAAGCCGACGGACTTGCCCAAGTAGCTGATCAGAGGTGGGATTTTCATGTCTTTCTCGTCCGTACAGGCTGCGGGCAGAGAATAACATTATCGATGGATAAAAATCACCCGCGGCGGTTGCCGCGGGTGTGAGGGGCTTAACGGATCACCAAATAGAGCGAGGAGTCACCGCGCTGGATGTTCAGCGCCAGGACTTCCGGCTTGTTTTTCAACACCTTGGTCAGTTCTCCCATGGAGTTGATGCGCTGGCGGTTGACCCCGATGATGATGTCGCCCTTTTGCAGGCCGGAGGCGGCTGCCGGTGAGCGGGGATCGATGTCGGAGACGGCCACGCCGGTCACGGGGTCTGTGGTGGTGCTCAGCTTGGCCCCTTCCAGGGCCGGATGCAGGGCGCTGGCCAGGATCTCGCTGTCATCCGCTTTCTTCAGGGTGACCTTGACGGTCTGCTCCTTGCCGTCACGGATGAGGCCGAGCGAGACCTGCTTGTCGGCCCCCATGGTGGCGATTTTGGCACGCAGCTCGCCGAAGGAGCGGATGGGCTTGCCATCGATGCTGATGATGATGTCGCCTGCCTTGATGCCTGCCTTGGCGGCAGCGGAGTCAGGCATGACCTGGTTGACGAAGGCACCGTCCTTCTTGTTGTAGCCGAAGGTCTTGGCGATTTCGCTGGTGAGCTCGGTGCCGGTAATCCCCAGCTGGCCACGGCGCACTTCGCCGTATTTCACGATCTGCTCGGAGAGATCGCGCACCATGTTGGACGGGATGGCAAAGCCGATGCCGATGTTGCCGCCGTTGGGGCCCAGGATGGCGGTGTTGATGCCGATCAGCTCCCCGCGCAGGTTGAGCAGGGCGCCGCCCGAGTTGCCGGAGTTGATGGCCGCATCGGTCTGGATGAAGTTCTCCAGATTTTCGATGTTGAGGCCGCTGCGACCCAGGGCGCTGACAATGCCGGAGGTGACGGTCTGGCCCAGGCCGAACGGGTTGCCGATGGCCAGCGCGTAGTCACCGACTCTCAGCTCGTCGGAGTCGGCGAACTTGATCTGCACCAGATCCTCGGCCTTGATTTGCAGCAGGGCGATATCCGACTGTTTGTCTTCCCCTATTTTCTTGGCTGCATACTCACGGCCATCCTTCAGGTTGACCTTGATTTCGTCCGCCTCGTGGACCACGTGGGCGTTGGTGATCACGTAGCCTTTCTTGGCATCGATGATGACGCCGGAACCAAGCGCCTGGAAGGGCTGCTCGCTCACCTGCTCGTCAGGCATGTTGGGGCCGAAGAAGAAGCGGAATTGTTCCGGCAGGCGCTGGCGGGTGATCTTCTTGCCAGAGACGGAGATGTTGACCACGGCAGGGGTCACCTGCTCGAGGACGGGGGCCAGGCTCGGCATCTCCTGGTTGTTCGCCATCAGGGGCAGTGCGGCCTGCGCCGGTGCTGAGGACATGGCGATACCGACACTGAGGGCTAAGACACTGAATACAGAAAGAGATTTACGCATATGAGAAACAGCTCCCAGAAAAAGTTGCAGTGCAATCGTCAAGGTCTGACCACGATAAAGCGTAATTAGTTCAACCGACGATCAGCCCGGCTGCTTGAGCAGGCCGGACGCACCGGCGTAATCGCGGGGAGGAAGGCCCGGCTCCTCGCTGTTGGCGGCATCGCCTGTTTCTTCCACTTCGGGTTCGCGGAACAGTGGTTCCTGTACCTTGGCCAGGAACTTGCTCTGTTCCGCCATGTGGCGATAAAGGGTCTGGTACTGTTCGGCCAGTTGCTCCATCAGGGCGGCGCTGTCGGCGAAGTGGGTGGTGATCTGCCCCTGGTAGCTTTCCAGCTCCTTGTGGGCTTTTTTCAGCTCCTGTTCCAGGCGTCCGGCATCCCGGCTACGGACAGAGAAGCGGCCGATCAGCACGCCGATGATCAGGGCGGCGATCGCCAGCAGGATCCCGTTAAACAGAGTCATAGAAGCTCCTTGTTACAGCTAACACGATGAATTTGAAGCGGTCGGATGGACCGCAACGCCTCGTTGGCACTATACCGTGCCCCCTGAGAGCGTGATACCATTTTGTCCCTCATTCAGGGACTTGGAGGCGGTTTACAGGATGACCCCGCAGCAAAAATATCAGCAGGATTTGCAGCGCCCCGGCTTTGTGGCCGATCCGGCCCAGGCCATGGCAGTCGCCCGCCTGGAGCGACTCTATCAGGATCTGTGCGCAAGCCCGACTCCGACCAGATCCCGTGGCCTGCTGGGTTGGCTGCAAAAGCCGAAAACCCGTGACCCCGTCCAGGGGTTATATATGTGGGGCGGTGTGGGCAGAGGCAAGACCTGGCTGATGGATACTTTTTTTGAGAGCCTGCCGGGGGAGCGCAAACTGCGCATCCACTTCCACCGTTTCATGCACCGTGTGCACGACGAGCTCAGAGGGCTGACCGGTCAGTCCGATCCGCTCAAGCTGATCGCCCGCAAGCTGACCGACGAGACCGACGTCATCTGTTTCGACGAGTTTTTCGTCTCGGATATCACGGATGCCATGCTGCTCGGCACTCTGTTCCAGGAACTCTTTGGCCATGGCGTAGTGCTGGTGGCCACATCCAACATCCCCCCTCAGGATCTCTACCGCAACGGGTTGCAGCGTGCTCGCTTCCTGCCTGCTATCGCGCTTATCGAGCGTCACTGCGAGGTGATCAATGTCGATGGCGGTGTCGATTACCGGCTGCGAACCCTGGAACAGGCAGAGATCTATCACTTCCCGCTGGATGAGCAGGCCAGGAGCAACCTGGATCGTTATTTCAGCCAGTTGACCGGGATTGGGCCGGTGACTGCCGCCGCACTGGAAGTCAACCATCGCCAACTGAGTGCACTGGGCGTGGGGGAAGGGGTGCTTTATATGGAGTTTGAACAGCTGTGCTGTACTCCACGCTCCCAGGGCGACTACATCGAACTGGCCCGTGAGTTCCACACCGTCCTGCTGGCCAATGTGCAACCCATGGGCAGCAGCACGGATGACGCGGCCCGCCGCTTCATCGCCATGGTGGACGAGTTTTATGAGCGGCACGTCAAGCTCATCATATCGGCGGCGGTCCCCATGACCGGGCTCTATGGCGAAGGCCTGCTGAATTTCGAATTCAAGCGTTGCCTTTCACGGCTTCAGGAGATGCAATCGCACGAATACCTTGCCAGAGTGCACCTTCCTTAGTCACAATACCGCGCCTGCCAGTCGGATGGGCATCTGCGGCAGGTAGGGCCGGGCGACATTTGCTAGCTTCATGGCAGTGAAATTAGCAGGTGATATTTAAGGCAACTTCACTTATAATCGCCCGGCCCACGTTACAGCTGTCGATAAGACAGCAACACTTTAAGCTTTACTTGTATTCGAAGGGGTACAGGTAGGCCATCGTTTGTTGTTTGTGGGAGAGCCCCCATAAGCAATTGGGTCTGTAACAGGTAATTGGGTTTAACTTAATGAAAACTTTCGTTGCCAAGCCAGAAACCGTAAAACGTGACTGGTACATTGTGGACGCAGAAGGTAAAACTCTGGGTCGTATCGCAACCGAGATCGCTGCTCGTCTGCGTGGTAAGCACAAAGCCGAGTACACTCCGCACGTTGACACCGGTGACTACATCATCGTTGTAAACGCTGAGAAGGTACACGTAACCGGTAAGAAATTTACCGACAAAATGTACCACGCTCACTCCGGTTTCCCGGGTGGTATCAAGTCCATCAGCTTCGACAAGCTGATTCAGCGTAAGCCGGAAATGGTAATCGAAGCTGCCGTCAAGGGCATGCTGCCGAAGGGCCCGCTGGGCCGTGCCATGTTCCGTAAGCTGAAAGTTTACGCAGGCGCAGAGCACGCTCATGCTGCTCAGCAACCTCAAGTACTGGATATCTAACGGGAACTGGCAACATGGCAGAAAATCAATACTACGGTACCGGCCGTCGCAAAAGCTCCACTGCTCGCGTATTCATCAAAGCGGGTAGCGGTAAAATCGTAATCAACCAGCGCTCCCTGGAGCAATACTTCGGCCGTCCGACTGCCCGCATGGTAGTTCGTCAGCCGCTGGAACTGGTCGAGATGACCGAGAAACTGGATCTGTACATTACCGTTAACGGTGGTGGCATCTCCGGTCAAGCTGGTGCGATCCGCCACGGTATCACTCGTGCTCTGATGCAGTACGACGAGACCCTGCGTTCCGAACTGCGTAAAGCTGGCTTTGTTACTCGTGATGCCCGTAAGGTTGAGCGTAAGAAAGTCGGTCTGCACAAAGCGCGTAAGCGTCCGCAGTACTCCAAGCGTTAATTCGCTTTTGGTACGCACTCTCAGGAGTGTCAAAAAAGCCTGGCAATTTGCCAGGCTTTTTTTATTGGTAATGTTACATGTGACAATGCTAAGCATACGTCACAAAAGACAAAAAATTGTGTATTTATTGTTTTTGCCCATCGACTCCCTTTCTTGTCAAATTGTTATCTTTTCTTTAAAATTTCCATGGTCTTTCTGTGTCAATTGCCACTCCGCTTCCATTGCAGTTGTCAGAGGGAGAGGAGAAGTAAACAGGGACACTATAAGAATGAGCGGAGTCCACATGGGAGAGTTTTTGGATGAGCAATGCGCCAGTTGATACCGGTCGCCGCAGATTTCTTACCTGGTCAACGGTTGCCGTTGGCGGTGTAGGAGCTGCTTTTACCGCAGTGCCGTTTATTAAGTCATGGAATCCGAGTGCCAAAGCCAAGGCGGCAGGCGCCCCGGTTGAAGTGGATATCAGCAAGCTGGAGCCGGGTCAGCTGATCCGCGTCGAGTGGCGTGGTAAACCGGTCTGGGTGGTGAAGCGTACCAAGCAGACGCTGGATGCTCTGGCTGCACACGATGACAAGCTGCGGGATCCTGCGTCAGACGAGCCACAGCAACCGGACTATGCCCACAATGGCTACAGATCCATCAAACCGGAAATCTTCGTGGCCGTTGGCATCTGCACTCATCTGGGATGCTCCCCGTCCTATCTGCCCGACAGCTTCGGCGAGCAGGTTCAAGGGGTAACTTCCGGCTTCTTCTGCCCCTGCCATGGCTCCAAATTCGACATGGCTGGTCGAGTGTTCCAGGGCGTCCCCGCACCGCTGAACCTGGTCATTCCGCCATACCAATTTCTTAGCGACACCACCATTCTGGTCGGTGCCGATGGCAAGGAGGCCTGACCATGTTTGCCAAACTCATGGGCTGGATCGATGATCGTTTCCCGCTCACGGCCATGTACAACGACCATATGGCCAAGTATCCGGCGCCCAAGAACCTGAACTTCTGGTACTTCTTCGGCTCTCTTGCCATGTTGGTGCTGGTCAACCAGATCATCACCGGCATCTGGCTGACCATGAACTACAACCCTTCGGCGGAAGGTGCCTTCGCTTCCGTGGAATACATCATGCGGGATGTGGATTACGGCTGGCTGCTTCGCTACATGCACTCCACCGGGGCATCCGCCTTCTTCATCGTGGTCTACCTGCACATGTTCCGCGGCATGATCTACGGCTCTTACCAGAAGCCACGGGAACTGCTGTGGATCTTCGGCATGCTGATCTTCCTGGTGCTGATGGCCGAGGCCTTCATGGGTTACCTGCTGCCCTGGGGGCAGATGTCGTTCTGGGGGGCCCAGGTCATCATCTCGCTGTTCGGTGCCATCCCCGTTATCGGTGACGATCTGACCCTGTGGATCCGGGGGGACTATGTCATCTCGGGTGCGACCCTGAACCGCTTCTTTGCGCTGCACGTCATCGCTCTGCCGCTGGTGCTGGTGATGCTGGTGGCCATGCATATCCTGGCGCTGCACGAGGTAGGCTCCAACAACCCCGATGGCATCGACATCAAGAAGCACAAGGACGAGAACGGCTGGCCACTGGATGCGGTCGCGTTCCACCCCTATTTCACCGTGAAGGACATGATCGGGGTAGCCGGTTTCCTGTTCTTTTTCTGTGCCATCATCTTCTTCAAGCCGGACATGTGGGGCTATTTCCTCGAGAAACCGAACTTTGAGGTGGCCAATGGCCTGAAGACGCCGGCGCATATCGCTCCGGTCTGGTACTTCACCCCCTTCTACGCCATCCTGCGTGCGGTGCCTGACAAGCTCCTGGGGGTCATCATGATGGGCCTCTCCATCGTGGTGCTGTTCCTGTTGCCCTGGCTGGATCGCTGCAAGGTGCGCTCGGTGCGTTACCGCAGCACCCTGCACAAGCTGAACATCGCCCAGTTCGTGGTCTGCTTCATTATCCTGGGGGTGCTGGGCGTGCTGCCATCAACCCCGACCCTGACGCTGATTGCACAGCTCTGTACTCTGGGTTATTTCGGATTCTTCGTCCTGTTGTTCTTCTACAGCAAGAATGAGAACACCAAGCCGCTGCCGGAGAGGGTGACATTCAAATGAAAAGAATAATTTTTGCAGTGCTGGCCCTGCTGCCTGGTCTGGTGTTGGCCTCTGGCGGTGGCTTCCCCCTCGACAAGGCGGAGTACGATCTGAGTGACAAGGCATCCCTGCAACGGGGGACCGCCACCTTCATGAACTACTGTGCCGGCTGTCACTCCACCCAGTACCAGCGTTATAACCGGGTGGCGGCTGACATTGGCATTCCGGACGATCTGATGAAGGAGAACCTGGTCTTCACCGGCGCCAAGATCGGCGATCTGATGAAGAGCGCCATGTCCGAGAAGGATGCTGCTCGCTGGTTCGGCGCGCCGCCCCCCGACCTGACCCTGGTTGCCCGGGTGCGTGGTGCAGACTGGATCTACACCTATCTGCGTTCCTTCTATGTGGACGAAACCCGTCCATTCGGGGTGAACAACGCCGTCTTCCCATCCGTGGGTATGCCCCATGTGCTGGAGCCGTTGCAGGGGACGCCCCGCGCCGAGTTCGAGACGCACACCCTGGATGGCGTGGAGATGCAGCAAGTCGTCAGCATCAAATCTGACGGCAACGGTGAAATGAACAACGAAGAATATGATCAGACGGTACTGGATCTGGTAAACTTCTTGGTCTACTCGGCTGAGCCGGTGCAGCAGGAGCGCGAACGTATGGGCTTCTGGGTACTCGGATTCATCGCTATCTTCTTCATCTTCACTGTGCTGTTGAAGAAGGAATTCTGGCGCGACGTTCACTAAGCGACCAGATCGGAGTAATATGACGCACGGCAATGAAGACAGACATGCTTCATTGCCGTTTCTGCTTTTTAATGACGGGAGGGTTCAATGGCTGTAGCTGCCAATAAGCGTTCGGTAATGACGCTGTTTTCCGGTGCCAACGATATGTTCAGCCATCAGGTGCGTATTGTCCTGGCGGAGAAGGGTGTTAGCGTGGATATCTGCCAGGTTGATCCTGCCAACCTGCCGGATGAGCTGGCCGAGCTGAACCCGTACAACACTGTACCGACTCTGGTGGATCGCGAGCTGGCGTTGTACACCTCGCGCATCATCATGGAGTATCTGGACGAGCGTTTCCCGCATCCGCCCCTGATGCCGGTTTATCCGGTCGCGCGCGGCAACAGCCGTCTGATGATGCACCGCATCGAGCTGGACTGGTACTCTCTGGCCGACAAGATCATGGCGGGCACCGATACCGAAGCCGCCCGTGCCGAGCTGCGCGACAACCTGCTGGCCATCGCCCCCATCTTCGGTGAGATGCCCTACTTCATGAGCGAAGAGTTCGGTCTGGTCGACTGCTACATGGCGCCGTTGCTGTGGCGTCTGCCGAGCCTGGGCATCGACTTTACCGGTCGTGGCGCCAAAGAGCTGAAGGCTTACATGGTTCGCCTGTTCGAGCGTGAATCTTTCCAGGCTTCCCTGACCGAGGCCGAGCGCGAGATCCGTGCCGGCGTATGAGCATGGAACCGACAATGACACCCAGTCGCCCGTATCTGCTGCGGGCGTTTTTTGACTGGTTGCTGGATAACGATCTGACTCCCCATCTGGTGGTCAATGCCAACATTCCCCATGTGATGGTACCGATGCAGTTCGTGCAGGATGGCCAGATTGTTCTGAACATCGCCCCCCGGGCCGTGGGCCAGTTCCACATGGACAATGACGCTGTCAGCTTCAGCGCCCGTTTCGGTGGCGTATCGCAGCAGGTCTATATTCCCATGGCGGCCGTACTGGCCATCCATGCCAGGGAGAACGGAGTGGGGACCCTGTTCCCGCCGGAGCCCGGGTATGACCTCTGGCTGGAACAGGCACAGTCACCCACGTCGGTTGACCCCGAGCCGGAACCACCGCGCCCGAGCGGTCGCCCGACCCTGAAAGTCATCAAATAAAAAACGCAGCCTGAAGGCTGCGTTTTTTCATCCTGCCAGATGGTCAATTCTGGGCAAACTCGAAGGCTTTGATCACCTGTTTAACGCCGCTGACGTGGCGGGCGATTTCCACGGCCTGATCCCCTTCCTGGCGGGTGACCAACCCAATGAGAAATACCTCGCCATTCTCGGTGACAACCTTCACCTTGGCGCTGTCGAAGTTCTTGGTGCCCAGCATGTCGGCCCGCACCTTGGAGGTGATCCAGGTGTCATTGCTGCGCACGCCGATGCTGACTGGTTTGCCAAGGCGCAGCTCGTTGTAGACATGGCGAACCCCTTCAATCCGGCTCACGATTCTGCCCGCTTCCTGTTTGTAAGCGTCAGAGGGTGTTTGACCCACCAGCAGCACACGGCCGTTGTTGCTGTAGACACTGATCTTGCTGGCGGCGCTCAGGGGCTTGTTGTCGGCCAACAGGTTGGCGGCTTTCAGCTCTATGGTCTGATCGTCCCACTGGGCACCCAGGGTGCGGCGATCGCCGCTCGCTTTGGCGGTGCCAGCCGCGCCACCGACCACCACGGCAGCACAGCCTTGCAGCAGCAGGACGCCGGTCAGCAGGGCAAGAGCGAGAATAGGCTTCTTCATGGTTTCAGTCTTCCTGTTGCGGGAAAAGTGTCTGGTCGATGAGATCACAGAGACAGTGCAGGGTCAACAGGTTCACTTCCAGAATACGAGGACGGCGAGCGGAAGGAACGCGGATCTCCACGTCATTGGGGCCCAGCAGACCGGCGATCTCTCCCCCGTCTCCGCCACCGAGAACAATGATGGTCATGTCGCGGGAGAGGGCGGCCTCCGCAGCCTTGATCAGGCTGCGGCTGTTGCCTGTCGTGGTGATGACCACCAGGATGTCGCCTGGTTGTCCCAGAGCACGTATCTGTTTGGCATAGACCTCTTCGAAACCGTGATCCGTGGCGATGGCGCTGATGGTCGCCATGTCGGGCGTCAGGGCGAGACCGGGCAGGGAGGGGCGAGGCGTTTCATAGCAGTTCACCAGTTCGGAAATGAACAGCTGTGCCAATGCCGAGGAAGGACCATTGCCACATGCCATCACCTTGTGGCCATTGAGCAGGCAGATGGTCAGCATCTGGGCTGCCGTATGGATGGCATCCGGCAGTGCTTCGGCGGCAGCTATCTTGGTCTGGATGCTCTCGGTGTAATTCTCTTTGATGGGATCAGTCATGGGGTCCTCTTAAAACGCGTTCTGGATCCAGTCCGGCTGGTCGCCCTCGAACGCGATCACATCGAATCGACAGGCCTGGTTGGCCTCATTGATGGCATGTTGCTTGAAATAGTGGCGCGCGGCCAGCACGATCTTGTGCTGCTTGCGCCGGGTGACCGAGCTGGCTGCACCGCCATGAGTGGCGTTGGCGCGATATCTCACTTCAACGAACACCAGGGTCTCCCCCTGGCGCATGATGAGATCGATCTCGCCGCCACGGCAGCGGTAGTTGCGGGTCACGGGTTGCAGGCCGCGGGCCTGCAACCAGCGTTCCGCTATTTGCTCAAAGTGTTGTCCCTTGCTCGTCGCTGCCGACGGCAACAGGTTCAACCACTGCTGGTGAAGTTGTGTCAGTAGCCTCTTCATGAGTCGCATCCTCCAGCTGGGGGGCAGCGCTGTCGCTGACCAGCTTGCCATTCTGGTAGGTGGCCCAGTCCAGCATGCGCACTATGTTGCCCTGGGGATCCACGCTCAGCTGGCCGCTCATGCCGGGTTGCTGCATGGCATTGACCTTGCGCATTTGCGACAGGTTGCCTGCCAGGCTGACGGCATCGTAACCGAGGGCGAACAGGCGCAGCAGGTCGCCCTGGGTCTGGGGCCAGAGCAGGGCAATCTGTTCACGCTGCGTCTCGAAGCCACCCAGCAGCAGTGGCATGTCGGAGATATGCATGCCGTTGAGCTCGGATGCCACCTCGGTCGTCCCGCCGTCGTATCCCCGCGAGCTGCTGTAGATGGGCAGGCTGCCCATGGGGTTGACCGAGATGTCCACATAGGGCTTGATCATCCGGGTCTCCAGGCTGTTGGCCACCACATAGACGGCGTCGATGCTGCGCGGCGCGGCATCGGACAGCTGGACAATCTCCCCGGCTCGTGCGGTGGAACGGCCGCTCAGAGCGTTCTTGACCATGCCCTGCACTTCGTTGCGCGCCCCGAAGGTGGCAACCACGGGCTTCTCCTGGCTGACGCCGGCCCAGGCCTGCTCAAACGCCTTGATACTGCTGTAGCCAATCCGGCCTTGTGCCGCGATCAGCAGCGGCTTGCGGTAGCCCTGACCATAGAGGTACTGGGCCGCCTGGCTCGCATCGGCAGCGGCGGAGAGCGAGAAATAGAAGGTGTTGTCGTTGACGATCGGCTTGTCCAGCTCGTTGAGCGCCAGCACCGGCACGGTCGGACTCGACTTGAGCAGCTCCTCCACCTGATCCTTGAGCAGGGGGCCGATGATCATGTTGGCCCCTTCCTGAATCGCCTGTTTGTAGAGATCCCCCATTGCCTTGCCCTGGGTATCATAGAAGTTCAGGGTGAACTGGCTCTGATTTTCCTTGTAGGACATCAGCATGCCGTTGCGGATGGCGGCGCCCTGGGCTTCCAGGTTGCCGGAGAGCGGCAGGAAGACGGCGATCTGCTGCAGCGAACCGTTGTCCGTAGTAGCGAGATCCCCAAGGCCGGCCGGCATGTCGCTCTGGGCAGGGTGGTTAGGGAAGCTCTGCTTCCAGCCGGCAAGCTGGCGGGCCAGCTGGCTCGGCTGTGCCCCGAACTCGTTCACCAGCGCCGCAAGACGCAGCCAGCCGGTGGTCACATCGGGAGCTGGCTCCTCTTCGAGCGCCTGCAGGGTGGAGGGGGTCATGCTTTTCAGCAGTGACCAGATCTGCTGGTGATTGGTGGCCAGCTCATTCTTGGCCAGATAAGGTTCCAGCAGGATCAGCGACTTGGCCGCACCAAACTTGTTGTTGATGTCGAGCTGCAGCACCACGCGCTGGCGGTACCAGTCCTTCTGGGTATCGGCATCCAGCACCACATCCGGCTTGCCTTCCAGCAGGATCAGCGCCTGGTTGGCGTTGCCCTGGGCGAGCAGCAGGTGTGCCTGCAGCAGTTGCAACTGCGCCTGCTGCTCCGGGCTCTTCGCCTGCTTCTGCAACTGCTGATACAGGGCGGCAGCCGGTTTGGCCTGGCCGAGCGCCAGATAGCTGCGCGCCGCCATCATCTGCCACACGAAGGCCTCTGCCGGTTTGGCGGGATCCACCTGCTCCAGATACCACTGGGCATTTTTGGTCAGATCCGAGAAGGCTGACGGCATGCCGGGTTGTCCGGAAGATTGATTGGGCTCCGACGCACAGGCGGCGAGCAGGACTGCCGCGAGTAGGATGCCGAAGAGTCGTGATACACTTAGCTGCTTTATAACCCGGTTCAAGTTCATTCCCCGACCAGTGTTGAAATTCTCCATAGTGTAAACGGGCCAATATGGCGACACAATTGTCGGGACACTCGGAGCTCCCATGAGTGACATCCCAACCCTGTATATAGTCCCCACTCCGATCGGCAATCTGGCCGACATCACCCAGCGAGCACTGGACGTGCTGCGCAGCGTCGATCTGGTGGCCGCCGAGGATACCCGGCATACCGGGATCCTGCTCAGCCACTACCAGATCTCGGTACCGACCTTTGCCCTGCACGATCACAACGAGCAGCAAAAGGCGGATGTGCTGATCGCCCGCATCAAGGAGGGCAAGAGCGTGGCCCTGGTCTCCGATGCGGGGACGCCGCTCATCAGCGACCCCGGTTATCATCTGGTCACCCGTTGTCGCGAAGCCGGGGTCAAGGTGGTGCCGCTGCCCGGTCCCTGCGCTGCCATCACGGCGCTGTCCGCCGCCGGGCTGCCCACCGACCGCTTCGCCTTCGAGGGTTTCCTGCCGGCCAAGGCCAAGGGGCGGGATGATCGCCTGCAAGCCGTCATCGAAGACACCCGCTCTCTGGTGTTCTACGAATCGCCGCGCCGGGTGCAGGATACCGTGGAAGCGATTGCTCGCATCCTTGGCGAGCGCCAGGTGGTGGTGTGCCGCGAGCTGACCAAGACCTTCGAGTCCATCCACGGTCTGCCCGCCTCCGAGATGCTGGCCTGGCTCGGAGAGGACGATAACCGTTGCCGCGGGGAGATCGTGCTGGTGGTCGCCGGTGCCAGCAAGGTGGATGACGAGTTGCCTGCGGAGGCGATCCGCACCCTGGGCCTGCTGGTCAGCGAGCTGCCCCTCAAGAAGGCTGCAGCCCTCACCGCCGAGATCCACGGGGTGAAGAAGAACTCCCTCTACAAATACGGCCTCGAGCACTATTAATTGCCGTAAACCGGAATTGACGGTTTACCCCGTCCGTCTCGCGAGGCTATAATCCGCGCCTCGGAGTTGGCTGGGCAATCGCTGCTTCGTCGTTGTGTCCCTCGGGACAGACGGGCGGAGGGGAGGAAAGTCCGGGCTTCACAGGGCAGGGTGCCAGGTAACGCCTGGGGGGCGCGAGCCTACGACCAGTGCAACAGAGAGCAGACCGCCGATGGCCCGCAAGGGATCAGGTAAGGGTGAAAGGGTGCGGTAAGAGCGCACCGCGCGACTGGCAACAGTTCGTGGCACGGTAAACTCCACCCGAAGCAAGACCAAATAGGCCCCTATTGGCGCGGCCCGCGTTGGGGGCGGGTAGGTTGCTTGAGCCAGCGAGCGATTGCTGGCCTAGAGGAATGATTGCTACCCGGGGCAACCCGGTACAGAACCCGGCTTACAGGCCGACTCCGACCTCTTTCCTGAAGAGCCTTGCGATTTATCGCAAGGCTCTTTTTATTAACCATAAAGTACTGCCTCGGTCGACTCGTGATATTTACTGTTGGGCTAGCTATGTTTAACAAATGTATTTTATATCAATCTGTTATGTGGAATTTTTCCATGTTCTGAATATCGTGATGGCGCTGGAGAAGCGCGGCCTGTATGGCTGATGTTTATTCGTGCAATTTGTCAGTTTTTTAATTGCTGAAAATTAATCGAGTTGCGGGTAACACAAATAACTTGTGGAAAATCAATTCATTTAATCGGTAGTCCCATCACGCTGCGTCAATATGTTCCCCATGCCCGAGATCCTTGCTTGAAAAGCCCCCTGCTCGTCCTTAAACTTCATGGTGGAGAAAAGTGGATCAAAGTGGTTTTATTGGGCATCTAGCCCCCATAACTCACCTTTCGGGGACTGCAATTTGTTGCGTGGCGCTCACGCCATCAGCCTGGACAGCAAGGGGCGGTTGGCGATTCCGACCAAATTTCGTGATTGGCTGCGCGACGAGTGCGACGGCCAGCTGGTCTGCACCATCGACATCGCCCATCCCTGTCTGCTGCTTTATCCCCTGAATGAATGGGAAGAGGTGGAGCGCAAGCTGAAGACCCTTTCCAGCACCAACCCGGCAGAACGCCGCCTGCAGCGTCTGCTGCTCGGCCACGCGGCCGAATGCGAACTGGATGGCAATGGCCGTCTGCTGCTCAGCCAGCCGCTGCGCAGCCATGCCGGGCTGGACAAGAAAGTCATGCTGGTGGGCCAGCTCAACAAATTCGAGCTGTGGGATGAAGCCCGCTGGCAACAACAGATCAACGACGACATCCTGGGCCTGCCCGAGGACGACTGGGCAAGTTCACCACGACTACAGGATTTTTCTTTATAAATGACCCAAGCCGCTGAACACATCACAGTGCTGTTGCACGAAGCCGTCGAAGGGCTGGCCATCAAGCCGGACGGTATCTACGTCGACGGTACCTTTGGCCGGGGTGGTCACTCTCGTCTCATTCTCCAGCATCTGGGCCCGAACGGCCGTCTGATCGCCATCGACCGGGATCCCCAGGCCATTGCCGAGGCGGCCAAGATCCAGGATCCCCGTTTCGAGATCGTGCACGGTCCCTTCTCCGGCATCACCCGCTATCTGACCGAACGCGGCCTGCTGGGCAAGGTCGATGGTTTCCTGCTGGATCTCGGTGTCTCCTCCCCCCAGCTTGACGATGCCGAGCGTGGCTTCAGCTTCATGAAGGACGGCCCGCTCGACATGAGGATGGATCCCACCTCCGGTCAGAGCGCCGCCGAGTGGCTGGCCCGTGCCGATGTGGACGACATCGCCTGGGTGCTGAAAACCTTCGGTGAGGAGCGCTTCGCCAAGAAGATTGCTCGCGCCATCGTGCACGATCGGGTGACAGAGCCCTATGTGCGCACCCGCCAGCTGGCGGAGATGATTGCCCGGGTCAACCCGAGCAAGGAGAAGGGCAAGCACGCGGCGACCCGCAGCTTCCAGGCCATCCGCATCTACATCAACAGCGAGCTGGACGAGATCGAAACCGCCCTCAACGGCGCGCTGGACGTGCTGGCTCCTCACGGTCGTCTCTCCGTCATCAGCTTCCACTCTCTGGAAGATCGGCTGGTGAAGCATTTTATTCGCAAGCATGAGAAAGGTCCGGAAGTACCCCACGGGATCCCCCTGACCGAAGCCCAGCTTGCCGGTGGTCGCAAGCTGAAGTCGATCGGCAAGGCGCTCAAGCCTTCCGACCATGAGGTCAATGAAAACACCCGGTCCCGCAGCTCGGTGCTGCGGGTCGCAGAGCGTCTTGCGGAGTAAGCGATGAGCGATGTGCGCGTTCACCTCGCCAGGGAGATCGTTGCGGATCTCTGGCGCCACAAGTTGCAGGTCCTGTTGACCGTCGCCGTGCTGGTCACCGCCTTTGCGGTGATCCTGGTGACCAACATGACCCGGGGTCTGACGGCCAAGCAGAACGATCTGATGGCGGAGGAGGACAGGCTCAACATCGAGTGGCGCCACCTCTTGCTGGAACAGGGCACACTGGCTGAGCACTCCCGGGTGGCGAGTCTGGCCATGGACAAGTTGCAGATGGCTCGCCCCCTGGTGACCACTGAAAAGGTAATTACACAACCATGACACGCAAGGCCGCCACCAAGGCTCCGGCAAAGGACAAAGCCAAGGCGAAAGCACCCTCACTCTACCCGTGGCGCTTTCGTACCCTGGTTTTCTTCATCGGCATCGCATTTGCGGGGCTGATCCTGCGGCTGGCCTGGATCCAGGTGATAGATCCGGACAGACTGCGCCAGGAGGGGGACATGCGCTCCCTGCGCACCACCTCCACCCAGGCGGTGCGCGGCATGATCACGGACCGCAATGGCGAACAGTTGGCGGTATCCGTGCCGGTCGAAGCTGTCTGGGCTGATCCCAAGACGGTGCACGAGTCCGGTGCCATCCACAACGAGCGTGCCTGGCTGGCACTCTCCGCCGTGCTCAAGCTCGACATCAACACCCTCAAGCATCGCATCGCCAACCCGAGCAAGCGCTTCGTCTATCTGCAGCGACAGGTGACGCCTGCGGTGGCCGAGTACATCAAGGGGTTGAAGCTGGGGGGCATCTATCTGCGCCCCGAGGCGCGCCGTTTCTACCCGACCGGCGAGATAAGCTCCCACCTGGTGGGGGTAACCAACATCGATGGCAGCGGCATCGAGGGGATTGAGCGCAGCTACAACGAGTGGCTGACCGCAACCCCTGGCGAGATGCGGGTGCGCAAGGACAGGCAGGGCCGCGTCATCGAGCGCCTGGGCCTGGTGAAAGAGGGCAAGCACGCCAACGATCTGCAACTGAGCATCGATCAGCGGGTGCAGGCGCTGGCCTATCGCGCCCTCAAACGGGCTACCGACGAGAACAAGGCCACCTCCGGCTCCATGGTGATGCTGGATGTGAAGACCGGCGAGGTGCTCGCCATGGTCAACACCCCCTCCTACAACCCGAACAACCGCGGTCAGTACCAGAGTTTCCGGGTGCGAAACCGGGTGGTGACCGATACCTATGAGCCGGGCTCCACGGTCAAGCCATTGATTTTGCTTAGTGCCTTGCAAGCCGGTGTCACCAGCTGGAAGGACTTCATCCCGGGCGGCCCCCTCTTCATCGGGGCCAAGCAGATCCGTGACGTGAGTATCCACAAGGCGACCAACCTGTATGACATCCTGCGCTACTCCTCCAACATCGGCATGTCGCGCATCGCGCTGCGGATGCCGGCCCAGGAGATGATCAACACCCTGAGTATGGTGGGCTTCGGCATGGACACCGGCAGCGGCCTGATGGGGGAGAGCAGCGGCATGCTGCCCCAGCGTCGCCGCTGGTCCGACATCGAGCGAGCCACCCTGTCGTTTGGTTATGGTCTGCGAGTGACCCCGCTGCAGCTGGCCTCCGCCTACGCCACCCTGGCCAACAAGGGCAAGCGGGTTCCGCTCTCCATCATCAAGGTGACCAAGCCGCCCAAGGGTGAGCAGGTCATCGATCACAACAACGCCGCTGCCATGTTGCAGGCGCTGGAGTACGTGGTCAGCAATGCCATTCCCAAGGCCCAGATCCCCGGTTATCGGGTCGGTGGCAAGAGTGGTACCGCCAAGGTGGCCGTGGCTGGGGGCTATGGCAAGGACTACATGGCCTGGTTTGCCGGTTTCGCGCCGGCCAGCAATCCCCGTTTCGTCATGGTGGTGGTGATCAACGAGCCCAAGGGGGATGCCTACTACGGCGGTGCCGTGGCGACCCCGCCCTTTGCGGAGGCCATGGGAGGCGTGTTGCAGCTCTTCAACATCCGTCCCGATGCGATCCCGCCCGAGGTACCCGCCAAGCTTGCCCGCACGGAGGCCAACAATGGCGCACCGCGTACTTGACGGGCATCCGGCTTTTTCCATCGGCCCCGCTGCTGTCGGGGCGTTTTCCATGGCGTGTACGAGCGCCCGCATTCCCGCATTTTCGGAGGCTTCCCATGCCGCCCCGCACACTTGATCAACTGATGAGCCGCTTCGGCATCGATGCCCCGGCGCTTTCCCTCACCGATCTCCAGCTCGACAGCCGGCGGGTCGGTCCCGGCTCGCTCTTCGTGGCGATTCGTGGCCATCAGGTGGATGGCAGGCGCTTCATCGAACAGGCGGTGGCTCAGGGAGCGACCGCCGTGCTGTTTGAGGAGGACGGAGAATTCGTCCCTCCGGCGACCCAGATCCCCTGCATCGGCATGAGGGATCTTCCCGCTCGTCTCTCCGAGCTGTCCGGTCATTTCTACGGTCACCCTGCGCAAAAGCTGCAACTGGTGGGCATCACGGGCACCAACGGCAAGAGCACCACGGCCCTGCTGGTGGCCAACTGGCGCACCCTGCTGGGGGGCAAGGCCGGGGTCATGGGCACCATAGGCAACGGTCTGTTTGGCGAGCTCATCGAAGCAGAGAACACCACGGGCAGCGCGGTCCAGGTGCAGGCCAATCTGGCCGCCTTGCAGCAGCAGGGGGCTGATCTGGTGGCGATGGAGGTCTCCAGCCACGGTCTGGTGCAGCATCGCGTAGCGGCCCTGCCGTTTGCCGCGGCAGTCTTCACCAACCTGAGCCGGGATCATCTGGACTATCACGGCACCATGGAGGCCTATGCCGCCGCCAAGGAGGAGCTGCTGAAGCTGGTGGATGAGCCCTGCGCCGTCATCAACGCCGATGACCATCTGGGACGGCAATGGCTGGCGACCTATCCCGGTGCGGTGGCTTTCGGGGTTCATGGTCCGATTGAAAACCATGCCGGACGACAACTGACGGCGCAGGATCCCCATTTCCACCAACAAGGTTTCGATACGCGCATTAACTCCAGCTGGGGGAATGGTGTATTATCCGCCCCCTTGCTCGGCCGCTTCAACGTCAGCAACGTGCTGGGCGCCATGGGCGCCATGCTGGTGCTCGGCTACGACTTCGATGACCTGCTGGCGACGGCCCCCAGACTGCAACCGGTGACCGGTCGCATGGAGTGCTTCGGCGGTGGCGATGCGCCGCTCGCCGTGGTCGATTACGCCCACACCCCGGATGCGCTGGAGAAGGCATTGCAGGCCCTGCGGGTGCACTGTCACGGCCGGCTCTGGTGCTTGGTGGGATGCGGCGGCGACAGGGATCGCGGCAAGCGTCCCATGATGGCTGCCATGGCGGAGCAGCATGCGGACTGCGTGATCCTGACCGACGACAATCCCCGTACCGAGGAGCCGGCCCGGATCATGGCCGACATGGTGGCGGGTCTTCGCGATCCCGGCGCCGTGCAGATCGAACACGACAGGACCAAGGCAATCCAGTTGGCACTGAGCCAAGCGAGCAAAGAGGACATCATCCTGGTGGCCGGCAAAGGCCACGAGGATTATCAGATCATTGGAACCGACAAGCGGCACTACAGCGATCGGGAAACCGTCGCAGCCGCCTTGCACACATTAATGGAGTCATTCAAATGATGACCCTCAGGCTTGCCGACCTGGCGCAGGTGCTCGATGCCCGTCTGATCGGGGGCGACCATGAGATCACGGCGGTCAGCACCGACACCCGTACCCTGGGCGCGGGGGCGCTGTTCGTAGCCCTGCGCGGCGAGCGTTTCGACGCCCACGATTTCTGCGACCAGGCGGTTGCCGCCGGCGCCAGTGCCCTGCTGGTAGAGCGCGAATTGCCGCTGGCCATTCCACAACTGGTGGTGGCCGACACCCTCAAGGGGCTTGGGCGTCTGGGCAGGCTGGTGCGCGAGCGCATCAATCCGAAAGTGCTCGCCATCACAGGCAGCTGTGGCAAAACCACGGTGAAGGAGATGGCGACGGCCATCCTGCGCTGTGAAGGGGAGGTGCTGGCCACCGCCGGCAACTTCAACAACGAGGTGGGGGTGCCGCTGACCCTGCTGCGCCTCGAGCCGCAACACCAGTTCGCGGTGATGGAGCTGGGAGCCAACCACCCGGGCGAGATCGCCTGGACCACGTCGCTCGCCAGACCCGACGCCGCCATCATCAACAACGTCGCTGCCGCGCACCTGGAAGGCTTTGGCTCCCTGGAAGGGGTGTTCCATGCCAAGAGCGAAATCTTCGAAGGGTTAGGCGAGGGCGGCACTGCCATCGTCAATGCCGACAACGAGTTCTGGCCGAAGTGGCGTGAAAAGGGCATCCAGTGCGCCTTCTCCCTCCAGGATCAGCGTCAGCCGTTCCACGCCCGCGACATCGTGCTCAACGAGCAGGGTTGTGCCGGGTTCGTGATGGTGACGCCCCAGGGAGAGGTGAACCTGACCCTGGCCATTCCGGGTCGCCACAACGTGGCCAACGCCCTGGCTGCCGCCGCCGGGACCCTGGCCCTGGGCGCATCGCTTGCGTCCGTCAAGGCGGGACTGGAGCAGATGGCGCCGGTCAAGGGCCGTTTCTGCGTGCAACGCTGGGGTGGCCTCACTCTGGTGGATGACACCTACAACGCCAGCGTGGAGTCCGTGCTGGCGGGTATCGATGCCCTGACCGCCATGAACGGCTACAAGGTGCTGGTATTCGGTGACATGAAAGAGTTGGGTGAGGAGTCCGCCGCGCAGCATGCCCGGGTCGGACACCACGCCCGTGAGCAGGGCCTCGATGCCGTGCTGACCGTAGGGGAACAGAGTCGCCACACCGCAGATGCCGCGGATGGCCGACATTTCGATAACAAGGCGTCGTTGTTTGAAGTGCTTGCGCAAATGATAAAGACACATCAGGAAATTTCGATTCTGGTCAAGGGCGCCCGTGGCTCCCGCATGGAAGATATCGTCGAGATGGTCAAGGGCCATCAGGAGTCAGCCACATGCTAGTCTGGCTGGCGGAACTGCTCACCCCGCACTTCACCTTCTTCAACGTCTTCTCCTACCTGACGTTTCGCGCCATCCTGTCGATCATCACCGGTCTGGTGGTGGCGCTCTGGATGGGGCCGCGCCTCATCCGTCGCCTGCAGATCATGAAGTTCGGCCAGGTGATCCGCAACGACGGTCCCGAATCCCACCTCAGCAAGAAGGGCACCCCGACCATGGGCGGCCTGATGATCATTGCCGCCATCTTCACTTCTGTGCTACTCTGGTGCCGCCTCGACAACCCCTATGTCTGGCTGGTGCTGTTCGTGCTGGGGGCCTATGGCGCCATCGGTTTTGCCGATGACTATCTCAAGGTGGTGCGCAAGAACACCGACGGCCTCATCGCCCGCTGGAAGTACTTCTGGCAGTCCGCGGTCGCGCTGGGTGTGGCGGTGTTCCTCTACGCCACGGCCACCCACGATGGTCAGACCCAGCTGGTGGTGCCCTTCCTCAAGGATGTGATGCCCCAGCTCGGCCTGATGTTCATCCTGCTGACCTACTTCGTCATCGTCGGTACCTCCAACGCGGTCAACCTGACCGATGGCCTGGATGGCCTCGCCATCATGCCCACCGTGATGGTGGCGGGGGGCTTCGCCCTGATCGCCTGGGCGACCGGCAACGTCAACTTCGCGAACTACCTGCACATTCCCTACGTGCCCTACACTTCCGAGCTGGTGATCGTCTGTACCGCCATCGTGGGCGCGGGCCTGGGTTTCCTCTGGTTCAACACCTACCCGGCCCAGGTCTTCATGGGGGACGTCGGTTCCCTGGCTCTGGGCGGCGCGCTCGGTACCATCGCGGTGCTGGTGCGTCAGGAGTTTCTGCTGGTGATCATGGGGGGTGTCTTCGTGATGGAGACCGTCTCGGTGATCCTGCAGGTCGGATCCTACAAACTGCGCGGCGTGCGGATCTTCCGCATGGCCCCCATCCATCACCACTATGAGAAGAAGGGCTGGCCGGAGCCGCGCGTCATCGTGCGCTTCTGGATCATCACCCTCATGCTGGTGCTGCTTGGCCTCGCCACCCTGAAGGTGAGGTAAGCCATGGTCATCATCATCGGACTCGGCAAAACCGGACTCTCCTGCGTCGATTACTTCCTCGACCGCGGCGTCACGCCGCTGGTGATGGACACCCGTGCCAATCCGCCGGGCAAGGACGAGCTTCCCCCCGAGGTGGAGCTCATCCACGGGGTGGACGCTGAGCGGCTCAAGCAGGCGCACATGATAGTGGCGAGCCCGGGCATCGCCCTGGCGACTCCGGAGTTGAAGGCCGCCGCCGAGTTCGGGGTGCGCATCGTCGGTGACATCGAACTGTTCGTGCGTGAAACCCAGACGCCCGTCATCGCCATCACCGGCTCCAACGGCAAGAGCACGGTCACCACGCTAGTGGGTGAGATGATCGCTGAGGCGGGACTCAAGGTCGGTGTGGGGGGCAATATTGGCACCCCGGCGCTGTCGCTCCTCAAGCAGCCCATGGATCTCTGCGTGCTGGAGCTCTCCAGCTTCCAGCTCGAGACCACCTACAGCCTGCGGGCCGCCGCCTCCGTGGTCTTGAACCTCAGTGAAGATCATATGGATCGCTATACCGGCATGGCGGATTACCGCGCCGCCAAGATGGAGATCCATCAGCACTCCCAGCACATCCTGATCAATCGCGACGATCCCCAGACCCTGCCCGATGTGGGTCAGGTTTGGCAGAGTTTCGGCCTCGACTGCAACGGCTACGGCCGCTGCGAGCTGGAGGGCCGTCACTGGCTGACTTTGCACGGCGAGCCGCTCCTGGCGGTGGACGAGATGAAGATAGTGGGTGCCCACAACCAGGCCAATGCCCTGGCGGCCATGGCCCTGTGCGATGCGGTGGGCATTCCCCGCGAGGCACAACTTGCCGTGCTGCGCCGCTTTGAAGGCCTGCCTCACCGTGCCCGCTTCGTGCGGGAGGTAAATGGGGTGCGCTGGATCAACGACTCCAAGGCCACCAACGTGGGGGCGACCCTGGCCGCCGTGGCCGGGGTGCGTGAAGCGGTCAAAGGCCGCCTGCTGCTGCTGGCCGGTGGCCAGGGCAAGGGGCAGGACTTCGGCCCGGTGCAGGCGCTGCTCGGCAGCCAGATCGATCACATGTACTGCTTTGGTCAGGATGCCGAGGTGCTGCTGGCCCTGGGCGAACAGACCGAGCGGGTTGCCGATCTTGACGCTGCTGTCGCCAAGGCGGCGACCGATGCCAGGCCCGGTGACTGGGTGCTGCTGGCACCGGCCTGCGCGAGCCTGGACCAGTTCAAATCCTTCGAAGCTCGCGGCGATCGCTTCACCGAACTGGTGCTGGCACTATGAACGCCCTTCGCGCCGTCGCAGGATTCTTGCAGCGCTGGTTGCTACCGGCGCGCCCCGCCGGTCTCTACGATCGGCAGCTGGTGGTGCTGGCACTCGCCCTGATGGGCGTCGGGCTGGTAATAGTGGCGTCCGCTTCCATTCCTGAGGGGATCGCCATCAACAACGATCCCTTCATGTTCGTGAAGCGCCACGGCATGTTCCTGGTGATGGCGCTGGGTATCTCCTGGTTCGTGTTGCAGGTGCCCATGGCACGCTGGCAGCACTACAACGGCCCCATGTTGTTGCTGGCCATCGTGCTGCTGGTGATGGTGCTGCTGGTGGGGCGCAGCGTCAACGGCTCGGTACGCTGGCTGCCGCTGGGCCCCTTCAACCTGCAGCCGGCCGAGTTCGGCAAGCTGGCGCTGTTCGTCTATCTGGCGGGTTATCTGGTGCGCCGTCAAAGCGAGGTGCGCGAGCGCTTCATCGGTTTCATGAAACCCATGGCGGTGCTGTTCGTGGTGGCCATCCTGCTGCTGGCCCAGCCGGATCTCGGGTCAGTGGTGGTGATGTTCGTCACCTCCCTCGGGATGCTGTTCCTGGCCGGAGCCCGGCTGGTGCAGTTCATCGGTCTCATCCTGGTGGGGGTGAGCGCAGTGGTGACCCTGATCATCGCGGAGCCCTACCGGATGCGGCGGGTGACCTCCTTCCTCGACCCCTGGGCAGACCCCTTCGGCAGCGGCTATCAGCTGACCCAGTCCCTGATGGCCTTTGGTCGGGGGAGCTGGTTTGGCGAAGGGCTTGGCAACTCCATCCAGAAGATGGAGTACCTGCCGGAGGCCCACACCGACTTCGTGTTCGCCATTCTGGGCGAAGAGCTGGGCTACGTGGGGGTGCTTGGCGCACTCTTCCTGATTTTTGCGCTGGCGGTGAAGGCGCTCAAGCTGGGTCACCAGGCGCTGGTGGCCGAGCGGCTCTATGAAGGTTATCTGGCCATCGGCATCGGCATCTGGTTCAGCTTCCAGACTTTCGTCAACGTCGGTGCCGCCAGCGGCATGATGCCTACCAAGGGGCTGACCCTGCCGCTGGTCAGTTATGGCGGCTCCAGTCTCATCATCATGATGGTGGCGGTGAGCATGTTGATTCGTATCGATTTTGAGTTGCGCCAGGCAAGTGCCCAGGCGCGCGTGCGGGAGGTTGCGTGAGCAAGACGTTACTGGTGATGGCGGGTGGTACCGGGGGCCATGTGTTCCCCGGCCTGGCCGTCGCCGATCGCCTCAAGGCCCAGGGCTGGACCATCCACTGGCTTGGCACTGCCGACCGGATGGAGGCGGAGCTGGTGCCTGCCCATGGTTATCCCATCTCCTTCATCGACATCCAGGGGGTGCGTGGCAACGGCATCAAGCGTCTGCTCGCGGCGCCCTACCGTGTCATCAAATCCGTGCTGCAGGCCCGCCAGGTGCTCAAGACCATCCAGCCCGATGTGGTGCTGGGCATGGGGGGCTTCGCCTCCGGCCCGGGTGGCGTGGCCGCCTGGCTGTCCGGCATTCCGCTGCTGCTGCACGAGCAGAATGCCGCCGCTGGCCTGACCAACAAGCTGCTGGCCCGTATCGCCAGGCGGGTACTGATGGCCTTCCCCGGTGCCTTCGCCCCCAATGCCCGCACCGCCGTGGTGGGCAACCCGGTGCGCCCCGAGGTGGTGGCGCTGCCGGATCCCCAACTGCGCAGCAGCAGCGATCCTCTGCGCCTGCTTGTGGTCGGTGGCAGCCTGGGGGCCCGGGTCCTCAACGAGCAGGTGCCTCCTGCGGTTGCAGCTGCCGGTGTGCCCATCGAGGTGCGTCACCAGTGCGGCAAGGGCAACGGGGAGGCCGTGGCTGCCTCCTATGCCGGGCTGGGGGTCGAGGCCGAGGTGAGTGAATTTATCAAGGACATGGCGGATGCCTATGCCTGGGCGGACCTGGTGGTGTGCCGCGCCGGCGCATTGACCGTCTCCGAAGTGGCCGCCGCCGGTGTGGCCGCCATCTTCGTGCCCCTGCCCCATGCGGTGGACGATCACCAGACCCGCAACGCCCTGACCCTGGTCGACGGCGGTGCGGCCGAGTTCCTGCCCCAGTCCGAGCTGACGCCGGCGGCTCTGGCGTCGCGCCTATCCTGGCTCGCCGGGCGCAGGGAAACCCTGTTGAACATGGCCCAGGCCGCGCGCCGGGTCGCCATCATCGATGCCGCCGAACGGGTTGCCGATGAGTGCAAACGGCTCGCCACCGGCTGAGCCAAACGAGATGGAAGGCCAAGATGTGCCGCCAAGGCCCCGCTTCTGTCTTCGAACTGATGAATGTCGCCGAATGAAAATGGCCTGTGGCCGCGAATTGAGAAAGAACTATGACCAAGGTTGAACTGGCAAAACTGCGTACCGTTATCCCCGAAATGCGCCGCGTGCGTCGCATCCACTTCATCGGCATCGGTGGCGCCGGTATGGGCGGTATTGCGGAAGTGCTTGCCAATGAAGGGTATCAGGTGACCGGCTCGGATCTGGCCCGCAACGGGGTGACCGAACGCCTGGCCTCTTTGGGCGCGCACATTTTTGTCGGTCACAGTGCCGAGCATGTGGACGGTGCCAGCGTGGTGGTGGTTTCCACCGCCATCAAGCAGGACAACCCCGAGCTGCTGGCTGCCCGCGAGCTGCGTATTCCCGTGGTGCGCCGCGCCGAAATGCTGGCGGAACTGATGCGCTTCCGTCACGGCATCGCCATCGCCGGGACCCACGGCAAGACCACCACCACCAGTCTGGTGGCGAGCATCTATGCCGAGGCGGATCGCGACCCCACCTTCGTCATCGGCGGTCTGCTCAACAGCGCCGGCACCAATGCCCGCCTGGGCAGCAGCCGTTATCTGATTGCCGAGGCGGACGAGAGCGACGCCTCCTTCCTGCATCTGCAACCCATGGTCTCCATCGTGACCAATATCGAAGCGGATCACATGGACACCTATGGTGGCGATTTCTCCAGGTTGAAGGCCACCTTCATCGATTTCCTGCACAATCTGCCGTTCTACGGCCTGGCCGTGGTGTGCGTGGATGACCCCGTGATCCGCGGCATGCTGCCGGAGATCGCCCGTCCTACCCTCACCTACGGTCTGAGCGATGATGCCGATGTGCAGGTGCTGGACTTCGTGCAGACCAGCAATCGCAGCCGCTTCCGGGTGCGCCGTGCAGGGGCGGGTGAGCTGGAGGTGACCCTGAATCTGCCGGGCATCCACAACGCCCTCAACGCCGCCGCCGCCATCGCGGTGGCAACCGAAGACGGCATCGGCGACGAGGCCATCATCCAGGCACTTTCCAAGTTTGAAGGGGTGGGGCGCCGCTTCCAGCAATATGGCGAGTTCGAAACCGGCCGTGGCAAGGCCATGCTGGTGGATGATTACGGTCATCACCCGAGCGAAGTGAAGGTGACCATCAACGCCGCTCGTGCCGGCTGGCCCGAGAAGCGGCTGGTGATGGTGTTCCAGCCGCACCGCTACAGCCGGACCCGGGATCTCTACGAAGATTTCGCAGATGTGCTCTCCAAGGTGGACGTGCTGGTGATGCTGGAGGTCTATGCCGCCGGTGAGGAGCCCATCCCCGGTGCCGATGGTCGTGCCCTGTGCCGTTCCATCCGCTCCCGCGGCACCCTGGAGCCCATCTTTGTCGCAACGCCGGACGATGTGCCCGCGGTGCTGGCCGACCTGATTGGCGAGGGGGATCTGGTATTGACCCAGGGGGCGGGTAACGTCGGTGCACTGGCCCGTCGTCTCGGCGAGATGAAATTGAGCGTGGATAGCATGAAATCCGGTGCCTGAGGGCCCAATGAGTATTTTGACCGCCAAGCCGAGGCCTATATAATGGCGAACCGGTCTGCAAGTGGCCGGCATGGCGCGTTTTACGGGGATCGATCGGGTGGAGGCAAGGGCACAAGGGCGCACCAAGGGGGGCTTCATCGCCGGGGTGGCATTTTTCATCCTGGTCATGTGGGGGCTCTACCAGACTGCGCTGGATGTTAAAGACTGGCTGACGGATGCCAGTCGGTTGCCCATGAGCGAGCTGTTGCTGCAGGGGCAACACGAATATTTGAAGGCCGATGAGTTGCGTGCTGCCGTGCTGGATGGTGCCGAACTTCGCAACTTCTTCGAGCTGGATGTGAACGAATTGCAGGCGCGTCTGAACGCTCTGCCCTGGGTGGCCCAGGTCTCGGTACGAAAGAAGTGGCCGAACAAGATCAAGGTCTATCTCACGGAACAGGATGTGGCGGCTCGCTGGAACGGCAACCGCTTCGTCAACACCAAGGGTGAGGTATTCAGTGCCCCGGACAGGGTGAAGAAGCCCCTGATGCAGTTGTCCGGGCCCGATGATCAGGCCGCCAAGGTGCTGGAAGCCAGCCATCAGTACGAAACGCTGCTGGCGGCCAAGGGATACAAGTTGCTGGGGGTGAATCTGACCCCCCGCCATGCCTGGGAACTGACCCTGGATGGCAACATTCAGCTGTTTGTGGGGCGCTCGGATATCGCGCTTCGTCTGCAGCGGTTTATCGATGCCTTTCCGGTCATCGAGCCCCGTGAGCGGGTTGCTTACGTGGATCTTCGATACGACACCGGGATGGCAGTTGGCTGGAAGAAAAGCGAAGAGAAAGTGAATGACCAACACCGCAGATAGAAATTTGATTGTCGGACTGGATATCGGCACGACCAAGGTGGCGGTACTGGTTGGCGAAGTATTGCCTGATGGCGAACTCAATGTCATCGGCATGGGCAGCCACGCTTCTCGCGGTATGGAGAAGGGCGGGGTCAATGACCTCGACTCCGTGGTCAAGTCCCTGCGCCGCGCGGTGGAAGAGGCCGAGATGATGGCAGACTGCCAGATCAGTTCCGTCTATCTGGGGCTGTCCGGCAAGCACATCGATTGCCGCAACGAGACCGGCATGGTGCCCATCTCCGACGAAGAGGTGACCCAGGAGGATGTGGACAACGTCATCCACACCGCCAAGTCGGTGCGGTTGTCGGACGAGCTGCGGGTGCTGCACGTGCTGCCCCAGGAGTTCGCCATCGACTATCAGGAAGGGATCAAGAACCCGGTCGGCCTCTCCGGCGTGCGGATGGCAGCCAAGGTGCATCTCATCACCTGCCACAACGACATGGCGCGCAACATCGAGAAGTGTGTGGAGAAGGTGGGTCTGCGGGTGGATCAGCTGATCTTCTCCGCCCTGGCCTCCAGCTACGCCGTGCTGACCGAAGACGAGAAGGAGCTGGGTGTCTGCGTGGTGGACATCGGTGGTGGCACCATGGACATGTCGCTCTTTACCGGCGGCGCCCTGCGCCACACCAAGGTGATTCCCTATGCCGGCAGCACGGTGACCAGCGACATCGCCTATGCCTTCGGCACGCCGCCGCTGGATGCGGAGGCGATCAAGGTGCGCTATGGCTGTGCCCTCGGCCGCCTGGTCAGCAAGGAAGACAATATCGAAGTGCCCAGTGTCGGCGGTCGCCCGGCGCGCAGCCTGCAACGGCAGACACTGGCGGAAGTGATTGAACCCCGTTACACCGAGTTGCTCTCCATGGTGAATGACGAGCTGGTGCGGGTGCAGAGCGAATTGAAGGCACAGGGGGTCAAGCATCAGCTGGCCGCCGGTGTGGTCTTGACCGGTGGCGCGGCCCAGATCGAAGGCATTGTGGAGTGCGCAGAGCAGATCTTCCAGAGCCAGGTCCGGGTGGGCGAGCCCATGAATATCCGGGGATTGAGTGACTACGTACAGGCACCGGTGTACTCGACTGCGGTCGGGTTGTTGCAGTACGGCCGCACCAACCAATCCACCGGCAGTAACAAGGAATATGCCGCCAAGGCAAGCGTAGGTGGGCTGGTCAAACGGGTCAGCAACTGGTTGCGTGGCGAGTTCTAAAGATTTTGCTGAGTCAGGCAAATAAAGCGGAGAGACAACATGTTTGAATTTATGGATAGCCACACTGACGAAGCCGTCATCAAGGTGATAGGTGTGGGTGGCGGCGGCGGCAACGCAGTCGAGCACATGGTTCGTCAAAACATCGAGGGTGTCGAGTTCATCACCGTGAACACCGACGCCCAGGCACTGCGCAACTCCAGTGCCAATACCACCTTGCAGATCGGCGGTGGCATCACCAAGGGTTTGGGTGCCGGGGCCAACCCGGAAGTGGGTCGTGACGCCGCCATGGAAGACAGGGAAGCGCTGCGCGAGCTGCTGACCGGTTCCGACATGGTGTTCATCGCTGCCGGCATGGGTGGTGGTACTGGTACAGGTGCTGCACCGATCGTGGCCGAAGTGGCCCGCGAGATGGGTATCCTGACCGTTGCCGTCGTGACCAAGCCGTTCTCCTTCGAAGGGAAGAAGCGGATGGGCTTCGCCGCTCACGGCATCGAAGAGCTCTCCAAGAACGTCGACTCCCTGATCACCATCCCCAACGACAAGTTGCTGAAGGTACTGGGTCGCGGCATCTCCCTGCTGGACGCCTTCAAGGCGGCCAACGACGTGCTGCTGGGTGCGGTGCAAGGCATCGCCGAACTGATCACCCGCCCGGGCCTCATCAACGTCGACTTCGCGGACGTGCGGACCGTGATGCGCGAGATGGGTACCGCCATGATGGGTACCGGCTCCGCCTCCGGTGACGACCGTGCCGAAGAAGCGGCCGAGAAGGCCATCTCCAGCCCGCTGCTGGAAGACGTGGATCTGGCCGGTGCCCGCGGCATCCTGGTCAACATCACTGCCGGCATGGACATGACCATCGAAGAGTTCGAGACCGTGGGTAACGCGGTCAAGGCCTTCGCGTCCGAGAACGCCACCGTGGTGGTGGGTACCGTAATCGACCCGGAAATGCACGACGAACTGCGCGTTACCGTAGTGGCGACCGGTATCGGTGCCGAGCGCAAGCCCGACATCACTCTGGTCAAGAACAACATGGTTCAAGAGCGTCCGGCTCGTCAGCCCCTGATCAGCGAAGCCCTGCAGTCTCGCGTGATGGAAGAGGCCCCGGCCAAGGTGGTGAACGCCGAGCCGCAAGCTCGTCGCGAACCGGATTATCTCGATATTCCTGCGTTCCTGCGCAAGCAGGCAGACTAAGCCTCTGATGGCTCTGGTTTGTTTGTTGCTTAAGGATTGTGCTAAGATGGCCCGGCAACGACCATCTGGTCAGGAATTTGAGCTGTTAAAGCGGATACGCCCATGATTAGACAAAGAACCTTGAAAACGAGTGTCCAGGCCACCGGTGTGGGCCTGCATTCGGGCCGGAAAGTCACTATGACGTTCCGTCCGGCGCCTGTTAACACAGGGATCGTTTACTTGCGTACCGATCTGAATCCTGTGGTCGCGCTGCCAGCCAACGCCGATCAGGTGCGTGATACCGTGCTTTGTACCGCTCTGGTGAACGAAGCCGGTGTTCGCGTGTCGACCATCGAACACCTGTCTGCCGCTCTGGCCGGGATGGGCATCGACAACCTCTATGTCGAGGTTGATGCCCCCGAGATCCCGGTAATGGACGGCAGTGCGCATCCGTTCATCTATCTGCTGCAGGAAGTGGGTATTCGTGAACAGAACGCACCCAAGCAGTTCGTGCGGATCAAGCAGAGCATCCGGGTTGAAGACGGCGACAAGTGGGCGGAATTCCACCCCTACCGCAACGGCTTCAAGATGGATCTCGAGATCGATTTCCAGCATCCGGTGTTTGAAGGCCGCAACCAGCGTTGCGTGCTGGACTTCTCCGGCAGCTCCTTCGTGAAAGAGATCAGCCGTGCCCGTACCTTCGGCTTCATGCGTGACATCGAGTACCTGCGTTCCCAGAACCTGGCACTGGGCGGCAGCCTGGAAAACGCCGTGGTGCTGGATGACTACCGGGTGCTGAACGAAGATGGTCTGCGCTACGAAGACGAGTTCGTGAAGCACAAGATGCTGGATGCCATCGGCGATCTGTACATGTGCAATCGCAGTATCATCGGTGAATTCCGTGCCTACAAGACGGGCCATGCCCTGAACAACAAGCTGCTGCGTGCCCTGCTGGCCCAGCAGGAGGCCTGGGAACTGGTGACCTTCGAGGGTGAGGGCGACAAAGCGCCTATCGCTTACTACGACAACGGTCTGGTTCTGGCCTGATAGCTGTGCAACAGGACGTCGGTCATCTCTCCGCACCGACGTCCTGTCATTTGTTTATTCCATCCTTTAATACCGATTATCTCCCGGTTTTATTGCCCGTGCAGGCCCTTGGCCTCACCTGACCGAGAAGACAGATTTCTATGAGCATTACCCTGATCCTCCACGGTAAGCAGCGCCGCAGGTTGCACTTACCCAAACAACGTCTGGCCTGGGTCGGCGGTATTCTCTTCACTGTATTGGCCTTGGGGGGCGGCTGGCTCTGGCAGAGCTGGCAGCAGAAAATGGAGGCGCTGGAAGTGGCGCTGACCCTGGCGCAGCAGCAAAAATCCACGCAAGGGGCCGATGAAGCCCGCGAACAGCTTGCCATGCTGGCCGCCCAAGTGGGCACCATGCAGGGACAACTTGGTCGCCTCAACGCCCTCGGCGAGCGCCTGACCGAGAAGGCGGACCTCGATCCCGAGGAGTTCAACTTCAAGGAGCTGCCCCCCATGGGCGGCCCTTCCTATGATGCAGACCTGGAAGTCAGCCTGGGTGAACTGCAAGATTCCATGGAACACCTCAGCCGTCAGCTCAGCAGCCGCGAAGAACAGCTGTCGGTACTTGAATCCTTCATCATGAACCACCATATCACCGATGCGGGTTTCATCCCCGGCTCACCGGTCAAGCAGGAGCGTGTCTGGATCTCCTCCGGTTTCGGTGGGCGGGTCGATCCGTTCAACGGTCGCGCCAAGATGCACAAAGGGGTGGATTTCCGCGGCAGGCCCGGCACCCCCATCCTGGCGACAGGCAAGGGGATTGTCAGCTGGGCAGGGCGCCATCCGGAGTTTGGCAACATGGTGGAGATTGACCATGGCAATGGTCTGGTCACCCGCTATGCCCACAATTCCAAGTTGCTGGTGGATGTGGGCACCCTGGTCGATGAGGGCCAGAAGATTGCCCTGATGGGGCGAACCGGTCGTGCAACCGGAGTTCATTTGCATTACGAAGTGTTGAAAGATGGTCGTCAGGTCAACCCCGCGCGCTTTCTGAATGCCAGACGGGGTTAGGTTTTTTCTTCAGGTTCCAGTGACGGAACGCTTATATAACCAAAACAGTTGGTACCCATGATTAGCACACTGCTCACCAAGATTATCGGCAGCCGGAACGACAGAACGCTCAAGGCTTTGCGCAAAATTGTAAAACAAATCAATGCGATGGAACCTCAGTTCGAGGCACTGTCCGATCAGGAACTGCAGGCGAAGACCGCCGAGTACCGTCAGCGTCTGGAGCAGGGCGAAACACTGGAGCAGTTGCTGCCAGAAGCGTTCGCCACCGTCCGTGAAGCCTCCCGCCGTGTGTTCGGCATGCGTCACTTCGACGTCCAGCTGATCGGCGGCATGGTGCTGAACTCCAACCGCATTGCCGAAATGAAGACAGGTGAAGGTAAAACCCTGACGGCCACCCTACCGGCCTACCTGAACGCCCTGACCGGCCGCGGTGTGCATGTCGTGACGGTGAACGACTATCTGGCCAAGCGTGATGCGGAAGCCAACCGCCCGCTGTTCGCCTTCCTCGGCATGACGGTGGACTGCAACGTGCCCGGCATGGATGCGTCCCAGAAGCGCGATGCCTACGCTGCCGACATCACCTACGGTACCAACAACGAATTTGGTTTCGACTACCTGCGCGACAACATGGCATTCTCGCCGGAGCAGCGCGTACAGCGCCCGCTCAACTACGCGCTGGTGGATGAGGTGGACTCGGTGCTCATCGATGAAGCTCGTACTCCGCTCATCATCTCCGGTCCGGCGGAAGACAGCTCCGCCATGTACACCCAGATCAACAAGCTGATCCCCCTGCTGGTGAAGCAGGACAAGGAAGACTCTGAAGAGTACACCGGTGACGGCCACTACACGGTGGACGAGAAGAACCGCCAGGCGCTGCTGACCGAGAACGGCCAGATCTTCGTGGAAGAGCTGCTCAAGAAAGAGGGACTGCTGGCCGAGGATGACTCCCTGTTCTCCGCCACCAATATCAGCCTGCTGCATCACGTCAATGCAGGCCTGCGTGCGCACACCCTGTTCGAGCGCAACGTCGACTATATCGTCCAGAAAGACGAGATCGTCATCGTCGACGAGCACACCGGCCGCACCATGCCGGGTCGTCGCTGGTCAGACGGTCTGCACCAGGCGGTCGAGGCGAAGGAAGGGGTCAAGATCCAGAACGAGAACCAGACCCTGGCCTCCATCACCTTCCAGAACTATTTCCGTCTGTACGACAAGCTGGCGGGCATGACCGGTACTGCGGATACCGAAGCCTTTGAATTCCAGCAGATCTATGGCCTGGATACCGTGGTCATCCCGACCAACAAGCCGATGGTGCGCAAGGACATGGGCGATCTCGTCTACCTGACCGCCCAGGAGAAATACGCGGCCATCGTGCAGGACATCCGCGAGTGCGTGAAGCGCGGCCAGCCCGTGCTGGTTGGTACCGTCTCCATCGAGAACTCCGAGCTGCTCTCCGGCATCCTGACCAAGGAAAATATCCCGCACAAGGTACTGAACGCCAAGTTCCATGCCATGGAAGCGGAGATCGTCGCCCAGGCCGGCCAGACCGGCGCCGTCACCATCGCCACCAACATGGCCGGTCGTGGTACCGACATCGTGCTGGGCGGCAACTGGCAGGCGGAGATCGCCCAGCTGGAAAACCCGTCAAGCGAGCAGATTGCCGAGCTGAAAGCGGCCTGGCAGGTGCGTCATGACGAAGTACTGGCGGCCGGTGGCCTGCACATCATCGGTACCGAGCGTCACGAATCCCGCCGTATCGACAACCAGCTGCGCGGCCGTTCCGGTCGTCAGGGTGATCCGGGTTCCTCCCGCTTCTACCTCTCCATGGAAGATACCCTGATGCGGATCTTCGCCTCCGACCGCGTGACCGGCATGATGAAGAAGCTGGGCATGGAAGAGGGCGAGGCCATCGAGCATCCCTGGGTAACCAAGGCCATCGAGAATGCCCAGCGCAAGGTGGAAGGTCGCAACTTCGACATCCGTAAAAACCTGCTCGAGTTCGACGACGTGGCCAACGATCAGCGCAAGGTGGTCTACGAGCAGCGCAACGAACTGCTGGACACCAACGACATCTCCGAGACCATTCACGTCATCCGTGACGACGTCTACGGCGCCATCATCGACGAGTACATCCCGCCCCAGTCCCTGGAAGAAATGTGGGACGTGCCGGGTCTGGAAGCGCGTCTGAAGTCCGATTTCGCCCTGGATCTGCCGCTGCAGCAGTGGCTGGCGGAAGACGACAAGCTATATGAAGAGAAGCTGCGCGAACGCATCCTGGATGAAGCCACCAAGCTCTATGCCCACAAGGAAGAGCTGGTCGGCAAGGAGGTGCTGCGCAACTTCGAGAAGGCGGTGATGCTGCAAACCCTGGACGGCCTGTGGAAAGAGCACCTGGCGGCCATGGATCACCTGCGTCAGGGCATCCATCTGCGCGGCTACGCCCAGAAGAACCCCAAGCAGGAGTACAAGCGCGAATCCTTCGATCTGTTCACCCAGATGCTGGAAACCCTCAAGCGCGACGTGGTCAGCATCCTGAGCCGGGTACAGGTGCAGGAGCGGGATGTGGAGGCGATGGAAGAGCAGCAGCGCCAGCAGGCCGAAGCCGCTCCCCGTACCTACACCCATGCCACGGCCGAAAACCAGCTGGCTGACGAGGATACGGGTGGGGCCGAGGGCCATACCACCTTCGTGCGCGACGAGCAGAAGATCGGGCGCAATGATCCCTGCCCCTGTGGTTCGGGTAAAAAATACAAGCACTGTCACGGTCAGCTGACCTGACACCCTGCCATGATGAATACACCGCCTCCGGGCGGTGTATTCATTTTCGGACCAAGGAGGGGACGATGAGCAGATTGCCGGCGGGATGGGATGGGGAGGCACATGGGCACTGGCTGCAGGAGAGACGCCAGGAGGCGATCCGTTGTGTGCTGAGCAGGCTGAACGCAGAGACGAACAAATCTGTTCCCCTGCAACTGCAGTTTGCCTATTACCTCTTTTTGTCCGGCGATCCCGCCTCGGCGGCCCAGGTGCTGACGCTGGCGTACCGGTCCGCACCCGATAACACTGAGGTGCTGCGCAATCTCTGTGTCTGCCTTTCGCGCTCCGATCAACATGAGCGGGCCGTGACGCACCTGGTCGAACTGGTGCGGCGCGAGCCGGATGATTATCTGGTCCATGACGGGCTTTGCACTTCCCTTGCCAAGCTAGGACGCCATGAAGAAGCGGCACAAGCGGGAACCCGTGCCCTGACTCTCAAGGATGAGGCCGTCTCGCAGCCTGTCGCGGGGTGGGTGCTGCCGGCAGAGGGGCCGGATGACTGGCTCGCGGAGCAGGGGGAGAAGCAGGCAGTCATCGCCTTCTCCTTGTGGGGAGCACAGCCCCGCTATTTACGGGGAGCACTCGACAATGTGCTGGCCGCAGCTTACCTCTATCCGGGCTGGCGGGTGCGCTTCTATGTGGATGGCAGTGTCCCTCAGGGGCTTCTGGCCTGCCTGCAGGAACATGGCGCCGAGATAAAGGTGCAGCCCGATAGTCAATCCCAGCGTCAGCGCCTCTGCTGGCGCTTCCAGGTCGCCAATGATCCCGGAGTGGGGCGCTTTCTTGTGCGCGATGCGGACTCCGTGCTGAATCTGCGGGAGCGGCTGGCGGTCGATGACTGGCTTGCATCGGGGCGCTGGTTCCATATCATGCGTGACTGGTGGAGCCACACCGATCTGGTGCTGGCCGGCATGTGGGGCGGTGTGGCCGGTGTGCTGCCTCCCCTTGCGCCGCTGATGGCGAGCTATCAGCCCAGTACCATGGAAACACCGAACATCGACCAGTGGTTCTTGCGAGACTGTTTATGGCGCTATCTGCGCCAGAGCGCGCGGGTACACGATCGTTGTTTCACTCCGCCCGGTGCGGTGCCCTGGCCGCAGGTTGCGCCGCCGGGCAATGAGCATGTCGGGCAGGATCTCTTCAGGGCCCGGGGGGATCAGCAGGCCATTCGGCTTGCCCCCTGGATCGCCCGTTTGCCGTGTTTACGCTGAGGACAATGATGGAACAGAAGAAACGGATCTGGGTGGCGGTGGGCGTCATCGAGAACGAACGGGGCGATATCTTCATCGCCAAACGCTCAGCCGATCGCCATCAGGGGGATCGCTGGGAGTTTCCCGGTGGCAAGGTGGAGTCGGGGGAGGATCTGCTCACCGCGCTGGACAGGGAATTGTGGGAAGAGATCGGGATCCGGGTGCAGGATTGTGCCCCCTTCATGGAGCTGCACCACGACTACCCCGACAAGCAGGTCTTGCTGGATATCTGGAAGGTGACCCGCTTCCACGGCGAGCCCTTTGGCAAGGAGGGGCAGGAGTGCCGCTGGGTGCCACTGGCCTCGCTGCACGAATACCGCTTCCCGGATGCCAACGGCCCCATCGTCGCGCGGTTGCAGGCCTCGCTTGCCTGAAAGGATCGATACCAACGAAAAAGGGCCTGAGGGCCCTTTTTTGATCGTGAAGTGTTTATTGCCAGGGATCGCCCTGTTCCGGGTCGGGCAGCAGATCCGGGTTGATCTCGCCCGGGATGCGCTTCTGTTCATCCGCCCACTCGCCGAGGTCGATCAGCTGGCAGCGCTTGCTGCAGAAGGGGCGAAACGGGCTCTGCGGACCCCATTCGATCTCGCTCTGACAGGTCGGACACTTTACCTTGGTCACCATGGGGCGCTCCTCAACAACAGGCGAGCTGGAAGGAGACGTCGCCTATCTGCTGCTCCGTCGTCGGCAGGAAGCGCAGGGCGAAGCGGTTCTTGTGGCCGCTCAGGGTCGGATAGCAGGGCTGGGTGCCCGCCAGACGGATGCGGATCAGTTCAGCCCCTTCGGCAGTATCCTGGAAGAAGCCGTTGGTGGCCACCTGGTCGCTGAAGTTGCCCGACTCGCGCCACAGGCGCAGCAACAGGGAGATGGCGTTCATCAGCAGGGTGATGTCACTCAGCCATTGCTGCATCTGCTGGTGGCGGGTGACGGCCGGGGTCGCCAGCCAGTGGTGCAGTTGCGGCACATCGAAGGCGCACAGACCACCCGGAATGGAGAAGCGCTGACGAATGGAGCCGAGCAGGCGATCCTCTTTCAGACGGGCACCGGGGCGCGGGGAGTTCAGCAGGTTGCGGGAGAGCTGGGTACTCTCTTGCTGCATCCGCTGGATCTGCTCGAGATCGACGTCAGGCAGACTGGCCCAGTGGCTCAGGCGTTGGCCGAGGCGCTCCAGATCCTTGATGAGATCGGCACGCAGGTCACCACGCTCCAGCAACTCCTGCAAATCGAACAACCCCTTGAAGAAGGCGATATGTGCCCAGGACTGGTCACTCTCCAGATTGTCGCGGATCTGGGAAAACAGGGACTCCAGACGAAGATAGGTCCGGCTTTTTTCATTGAGGGGAAAATCGTAAATCATGCCTAATCCTGGCCAGCCATAAACCGGCCTAGTGTACTCACAGTTGCTGGGCTTGTTGAGAGGCAAATGCCAGATATGTCTGGTGCAGGGCGAAAATTCGCTGCCAGATGGTCTCACTCGTACCACTCTGGTTGTCCAGGACGTCGTCGGCCATCGCCAGGCGCTCGCTGCGGCTCGCCTGGGACGCCAGTATCGCCTGGGCCTGTTCCCGACTGACGCCATCGCGGCGGCAGGTACGCTCGATTTGCGTCGCTTCGTCCACATCGATCACCAGTACCCGATCGGCGAGGGAAGTGAGCCTGTTTTCCACCAGCAAGGGGACGACCAGCAGGCAGTAGGGGGAGCGGGTTGCCGCACACTGGCGCAGCATCTCGGTGCGGATGAGGGGATGGAGCAGGGCATTGAGCCACTCCTTGGCCTGCGAATCGGTGAAGATCCGCTCTCGCAGCCGGCGGCGATCGAGCTGGCCATCGGGGGCAACGACATCCGGGCCAAAATGGGCGGCGATGGCAGCCAGAGCAGGGGTGCCGGGCTCCACTACCTCGCGGGCGATGATGTCCGCATCCACCACCTCGATGCCCAGCTCGGCAAAGCGGTTGGCAACCGTGGTCTTGCCGCTGCCGATTCCCCCTGTGATTGCGACTACATACATGGGTCAGAGATCCTTTTGCTAGAGCACGACATCAAGATACCAGCGGGTGATGCTATCGCCCCACAGCAGCGTTATCCAGCCCGCGATGGCGAGATAAGGGCCAAAGGGAATGGGTTTGCCCTGGTGGTGGTTGCGCAGCAGGATGAGACCGATGCCGATGATGGCGCCCGCCAGCGAAGAGAGCAGCAGCACGATGGGCAAGGCTTGCCATCCCAGCCAGGCGCCCAGTGCCGCCAGCAGTTTGAAGTCGCCATAGCCCATCCCTTCCTTGCCGGTCAGCAGCTTGAAGGCCCAGTAGAGGCTCCAGAGCACCAGATAACCCGCCATGGCGCCGACCACCCCATCGGCCAGGGGCACGAAACCGCCCGCCAGATTGAACAGCAGGCCACCCCAGAGCAGGGGCAGGGTGAGCTGATCCGGCAAGAGCATCTTGTCCAGGTCGATGAAGGTCAGTGCGACCAATGTCCAGGTGAGCAACAAAGCGGCAAGGGTGCCCCAGCCGGGGGCAAGCGCGGCTGCTACCGAGACCGACAGCAGGGCGGTGAGCAGCTCGACCAGGGGATAGCGAGCCGAAATGGAGGCGTGGCAGTTGCGGCAGCGCCCCCTGAGCCATAGCCAGCTCAGTAGGGGAATGTTCTCCAGCGCCCCTATGGGGTGGTCGCAGTGGGGGCAGCGGGAGCGAGGTACCATGAGGTTGTATCGTCCGGTTGCAGGAGGAGTCTCTTCACCGTCACCGAAATAGTCGCTGTATTCGGCATGCCAGGCCCGCTCCATCATGATGGGCAGGCGATGGATCACCACGTTCAGGAAGCTGCCCACCATCAGGGAGAAAAGGAAAATCAAGGAGAGATAGAGCCAGGGCAAGCCCTGGGCCAGTTCGATCAAAGGCACCATAGATCAATCGCTTGTGTCGGGAACGGGGATGACAGATGGCCGGGGGAAATGCACCGCCCGGCCCTCTGTCGAGAGGGTCAGTGTATCACAGAGCCCAGCTTGAAAATGGGGAGGTACATGGCTACTACCATGCCGCCGACCAGCACCCCGAGCACCACCATGATGATGGGTTCGAGCAGGCTGGTGAGGCCGTCGACCATGTCGTCCACCTCCTGTTCGAAAATGGCGGCGACCTTGGAGAGCATGTCGTCGATGGCGCCGGATTCCTCACCGATCATCACCATCTGGGTCACCATGTCGGGGAAAAGATCCACGGTGCGCATGGCGACGTTGATCTGCATGCCGGCCACCACCTCGTTGCGAATGGCCATGGTCGCAGTGCGATAGACATAGTTGCCGGATGCTCCGGCCGCCGAAACCAGGGCATCCACCAGCGGGATACCGGCGGAGAAGGTGGTGGAGAGAGTGCGGGCAAAGCGGGCCATGGCCGCCTTGTGCAGTATGTTGCCCACCACGGGAATGGTGAGGATGAACTTGTCCGTGTTGTCCCTGACCTTCTGGGATTTTCGCCAGGCCCGCACATAGAGGAAGACGGCGAGAGCAGCGCCGCCAAAGATGGCGTACCACCACTCCTGCATAAAGCGGGAGATGGCGATGACGAACCGGGTAAAGGCGGGCAGCTCGGCACCGAAGCTCTTGAAGATATCCTCGAACTGGGGAATGACGAAGAGCAGCAGGATGGAGGTGACGACGATGGCCACCAGAATGACCATGGACGGATAGAACATGGCCTTCTTGATCTTGGATTTGAGGGCTTCGTTCTTCTCGCGGTAGATGGCGATACGGTCGTAGATGGTCTCCAGGGCACCGGATTGCTCCCCGGCCTCGACCAGATCGCAATAGAGGTCGTCGAAGTGGCGGGGATGGCGGCGCAACGCCTCCGAGAGCGGGGTGCCCGTTTCCACATCGGCGGCGATCTGGCCGATGAGCTCGCGCACCGCCGCTTTCTCGTGGCCGCGAGCAATGATCTGAAGACTCTGCACCAGAGGCACGCCGGCGGAGAGCATGGTAGTGATCTGGCGGGAGATGACGGCGATGTCCATCGGCTTGATCTTGGCGCCGCCCTTGGAGAAGAGCCCCTGGCTCTGCTTGCTGACCCTGGTGACGTTGACGCCCTGCTTGCGCAGCTCGGCCTTGACGGTGGTGATGCTGTCGGCTTGCAGCTCGCCGGAGACCTTCTGTCCCTTGCGGTTGACGCCGTGCCAGCGGTAGGAGAAGACTTTTTTCGGTGCGTTGCGTTTTTGAGCTATTGTGGCCATCACTGCATCCTGCAATTGGGCGACGGTGGCCGGATGTTGCTGCCTGTCCGGCTCATCTTGGCTTGAAGAAGGTCATCGGGGTGATGGCAGCGGCTTCACCCGGCGAGATGACTCGGGCACTGCGAACTCAGTTGGTGGTGATCCTGTTGATTTCGGCCAGACTGGTGACGCCAAGACGCGCTTTCTCGAGGCCGGATGTGCGCAGGGTGCGCATCCCTTCCTTTTGGGCTATCGCGGCAATCTGCAGCGAGTTGGCTCCCTGCATGATGAGTTTGGCGATGTTGTCGGACATCAGCATGATCTCATAGATGCCGACCCGGCCTCTGTAGCCTCCCGAGCACTCCTTGCATCCCACGGGCTTGAACAGCCGCAACCCGGCGGCCAGTTGCTGCTGGGTGAAGCCCAGCTCCAGCAACTCGGCTTCCGGCACCACTTCCGGCGCCTTGCAGTGATCGCAGAGTTTGCGGGCAAGGCGCTGGGCCATGATGAGGGTGACCGAAGAGGCGATGTTGAAGGCCGGCACCCCCATGTTCATCATCCGGGTGAGCGTTTCTGCCGCCGAGTTGGTGTGCAGGGTGGAGAGCACCAGGTGACCGGTCTGGGCGGCCTTGATAGCAATCTCGGCGGTTTCCAAATCCCGTATCTCCCCCACCATGACGATGTCGGGATCCTGGCGCAGGAAGGAGCGCAGGGCGCTGGCGAAGGTGAGCCCCGCCTTGGGATTGATCTGCACCTGGTTGACGCCGGGCAGGTTTATCTCGACCGGATCTTCGGCGGTGGAGATATTGACCTCGCTGGTGTTGAGGATGTTGAGGCCGGTATAGAGTGAGACCGTCTTGCCTGACCCCGTCGGGCCGGTCACCAGGATCATGCCCTGAGGTTTGGAGAGGGCGTGCAGGTATTGCGTCTTCTGCCGGTCGTCAAAGCCGAGTTGATCGATATTGAGCCGGGCGGCCGAGGAGTCCAGCAACCGGATCACGATCTTTTCGCCCCACATGGTGGGCAGGGTGTTGACCCGCATGTCCATGGATCTGTTGCGTGAGATCTTGAGTTTGATCCGGCCATCCTGGGGCAGGCGCCGTTCGGCAATGTCGAGCCGTGCCATCACCTTGAGGCGAGCCGCGAAGCGGTTGGCCAGGTTGACCGGCGGCGTGGCGACTTCGTGCAGTATGCCGTCTACCCGAAAGCGGATCCGGTACTTGGTCTCGTAGGGTTCGAAATGCAGGTCGGAGGCCCCGCGCTTGATGGCATCCATCATGATCTTGTGGATGTATTTGACGATGGGGGCATCATCGTCTGCGGTGTTGACGCTCTCGTCGAGGCGGGAACTCTCGTCGGAGACCTCGAGTTCGGAGATCTCGGCCTCGTCGATATGATCCATGCCCAGGGTATCCTGCTCGCTCTCCATCAGCTTGCCGATGGCGGCGGTCAGCTTGCTCTCTTCGACCAGCAGGGCTTCCGTATGCAGGCCAAAACTGAAACCAAAGTCCTCCAGAGCCGACACATTGGTCGGATCGGACATGGCGATATAGAGGGTATGCCCCTGGGTGTAGATGGGCAGGACATGGTGCTTTTCAATCAGCTTTTGATTGAGGTATTTCTGCGGGATCTCGGCGAGATCAAAGGCCGCCAGATCAAGCAGAGGTACCCCATATTCCAGCTCGCAGAAATCGGCGAGGGCTTTGCTGTCGAGGATGTCGTTTTCAATCAGGAAGGTGACAAAGGGCTTGCGCTGCGCCTTGGCCTGGCTCAGATAGCGCTGTGAGTCCGGCTCACTGAGGAGGGAAGAAGCGGCCAGGCTGGTGGCCAGGCCGCTATTGAGGCTAGAGGTCATTAGTTAGGGCAATAGTCAGTATTAGCTGTACCATCTTCTTTCGCGCAGCTTCCTGACCAAGCAATGGGGATATTACTTGCGTCCCCTGTGAGCTTGTATGTTTCACCTTCTGTGAGTGGTGACTGATCTGCGCTTGCTGCTGCCGTAATCGTGTAGTTATTACCGGTTACATCAACAGCAATAGTTGGAAGTCCAGTTGAGGCTGCTGCAGAAGGTGTCACATTCGCTATACCATTGGTGCCTGGGGTACAGTCAGCCACACTTTTTGTTTGCACACACACCTCGATCGCAGTTTTTTGAGCTCCTGTTGCTGTGACTAATTCGGTCATCTTGGCTTTCCGGCTGTAATTTTGATACGCAGGCATAGCGATGGCGGCGAGGATGGCGACGATCGCAACGACGATCATCAATTCGATTAGCGTAAACCCTGACTGTCTTTTCATGTGAAATATCCTTTTTTCCATGTTTCCTGATAAGCACCGGTGGAATGCTATCCACGCTGGTATCTTATCCGAGCGCTTCGGGTTGGCAACAGAGGCGGGGACCTTGTTAGCCACTTTTATGTCATTTAGTGAAATGTGTAGAAAAATCAAAGATTAAATGGCTTCCATTGGCACTTGTTATGAGGCGGGAGGGCCCATCTTCACACTCCTTATGTCGTGGGATCCTGCATAAAGAAAAGGCGCCGATGGCGCCTTTTGCAAGTTTCGAGCCCTGTAATATTTTTGGGCACGAGCAACGGATGGGGCTTGCTCAAGCCTCGACAAAGCGCATGGAGAGATCCAGTGCCCGCACATGCTTGGTCAGCGCTCCCACCGAGATGAAGTCGATCCCGGTCGCGGCGTATCCGGCAAGGGTATCGAGGGTGACGTTGCCGGAGACTTCCAGCTTGGCTCTGCCCTGATTGAGGCGAACGGCTTCCTGCATCATGGGGATGTCGAAGTTGTCCAGCATCACGATGTCGGCCCGTGCGGCCAGGGCCTGCTCCAGCTCGGCCAGGGATTCGACCTCGACTTCCACCGGTTTGTCCGGATTGAGACGGCGCGCTTCGCTGATTGCTTCAGCGATGCCACCGCAGGCGAGAATGTGGTTCTCCTTGATGAGGTAGGCATCAAACAAACCGATACGGTGGTTTTTGCCGCCCCCGCAGGTGACCGCATACTTCTGGGCGCTGCGCAGGCCGGGCAGGGTCTTGCGGGTATCGAGCAGGCGGCAGTCAGTGCCTTCCAGCTCGGCCACATAACGGGCGGTCAGGGTGGCGACCCCGGAAAGGGTCTGCACGAAGTTCAGCGCATTGCGCTCGCCGGTCAGCAGCACGCGGGCGGGGCCATGGAGGCGGAACAGCTCCTGATTGGGGGCAAGGCGTTCACCATCTTGCACTTTCCACTCGACCTTCACTTCGCCACCGAGCTGGGCAAACACCTCGTCGACCCAGGGCTGGCCGCAGAAGACGCCCGCCTCGCGGGTGATGACTCGCGCGGTCGAGATGCGATCAGCCGGGATCAGCTGGGCCGTGATGTCGGCGCTGGCATCCGGTTGATCCAGCGCGGTGAGGGCATCGCCCAAGTCTTCGAGAAGTGCGGCGCGCACGGCGCGGCGGATGTCCTGTTGTAACATGCCTTATTCCTGCAAGGGTCTGAGAAGCAATTGCCTGTCTTTCTGGCGCAATTCCAGCCTGCCCAGGGCATTCATGCCCACCAGGATCTCCTCCCCGTCGGCAGCCGGATTGATAAAGACTGACAAATCGTACAGGGTCAGCGGACCCATCGCCAGACTTTCGATCCGGCCGGTTTCGACCTGGATCTCTCCGGCTGCCGTATTGACACGGCTGCGGCCCGTGGCGACGAGGCCGAGCCGGGCGGCCACCTGGCTCGGTATGGTCACCCGGGTTGCTCCTGTGTCCAGCAGCAGTTGCACCGGCTGGTCGTTGATGGCACCCTCCAGACGATAATGGCCGCTGGCATCGGCCCTGAGCAGCAGATCGCCGCTGGCGGTCACCGACGGTTGTTCACGACCATGAAAGTAGAGGGTCAGCAGACCCAGCAGCGAGAGCCAGGTGAGCAGCCAGAGACGGCGTGCCATCGGGTGCATAGTGTGTCCCATATCGCGCGAGTGAATGGCTCAGCCTAACATAGCGTTATCCATGAATTCAGAGACTTGTTCCCAGTTTTCCCATCCCGCCAGAGGCACATCGCTTCCATTTGTGAGTCGAGCAGACGATGACACAACCCACAACCCTGTTTTCCATCGATCGAGAAGGATGGTGCGAGCAGGCCCGCAAGGTGCCTTCCCCCCATCACAATGAGAGGCTCAGCCCGGAGGATGTCTCCTTGCTGGTGATACACGGCATCAGCCTGCCCCCCGGGCAGTTTGGTGGCCCCTTTATCGACGATCTGTTTCTGGGGCGGCTCGATCCCGGTGCTCACCCCTATTTCGCCGGTATTCATCAACTGAGGGTCTCGGCCCACTGCCTGATCCGCCGTGATGGGGAACTGGTACAGTACGTGCCTTTTGGCGCCAGGGCATGGCATGCAGGAGTCTCGAGCTGGGAGGGGAGGGAGGCGTGCAACGATTTTTCCATCGGGATCGAACTGGAAGGGACCGACGAGCTTCCCTACAGCGACAAGCAATACGAGGTGCTGTCGGACCTCAGCCGGGCGATTGTTCACCGTTATCCCGCCATCACGGCGGACCGTATTGTCGGCCACTGCGACATCGCGCCGGGCCGCAAGACGGATCCGGGTGACAGTTTCGAATGGCCTCGCTATCGGGAAAAGCTTCACTTTGAGTGAAAAATCTAAAAATTATTTTGTGTTTTTAGAATCAATGGCTTGCCTTGTCTGGCAAGCCATTTTTCATGCTGTTGGCCAAATGTTATCGGTGAGCAAGCTCACAAATATTGGTCAGACCATTTTCTATGAGCTATATCATGATTCCGCGTTTTTACCCCCAAAGTGGCAGCCTAGCTTCTTGATTCAGATCATCTTTTGGGTGGACTTTTTTCAAGCCCTCTGCTAATTTTCGCCCCAATCATAAAATTGGTAATACCAATTTAACAAAGTAGCCTCATGCCCTATATCAAGATAACTCAGCCCAAGCTGGCCGACGCCATCGTCGCCGAGCTGGAAAGCATGATTCTGGAAGGCAGCCTGCAGCCGGGCCAGAAGTTGCCGCCCGAGCGGGAACTCGCCATCCAGTTTCAGGTGTCGCGCCCTTCCTTGCGCGAAGCCATCCAGCGCCTGGAAGCGAGAGGACTCTTGTATCGTCGTCAGGGCGGTGGCACTTACGTACAAAATGCCCTGAGCAAGGGGATCGCCGACCCCCTGTTCGAACTGCTCAGCACTCACCCGGAAGCCCAGTACGACCTGCTGGAGTTTCGTCACGCACTGGAAGGCATCTGTGCCTACTATGCGGCGCTGCGGGGCACCGAGGCTGATTTCGAACGGATTCGCCTGGCGCAAGCCGCCATTGAAGAAGCCGGTCAGCAAGGGTCGCTGGTGGTCGAATCGGCCGCCGTGACCCAGTTCTATCTGGCCGTGGCCGAGGCCTCCCACAACGTGGTGCTGCTGCACCTGTTGCGGGCCATGGGCCCCATGCTTGAGCAGAACATTTTACGCAATAACGAAATTTTGAATCGCCGTCCGGGAGTGGTCGCCAAGATCCGTCGCCATCGTGCGAGCCTGATCGAGGCTATCCTGTCGGGGGCTCCGGAGCGGGCCAGGGCTGCTTGTCATGAGCACCTGGCCTTTATCGAGGACACCTTGTTGGATATGCAGAGGGAAGACAGCCGGATCCAGCGATCCATGCGTCGGATCCGTCAGCAGGAAAACTAATCCCACAAGGCTTTCTTAATTGTCGAATGCTTGCGCCCTTCGCCGTGCAATGCCGTGCAATCACAACAACATAGGAACCAGCCATGTCTGATATCCTGAAGAACGATGTGGACCCGATAGAAACGCTGGAGTGGCTTGCCTCTCTGGAATCCCTGCTGCGTGAAGAGGGTCCGCAACGCGCTCAGTTCATCCTTGAACAGTTGGCCGAGAAAGCCCGCGCAAGCGGTGTGGACGTGGCTGCCAAGGCAAACCGCGACTACATCAACACCATCCCGTCCAGCGACGAGCCGGCTTACCCGGGCGACCTGGAAATGGAACGCCGCATTCGCGCCATCATCCGCTGGAATGCCATGATGATCGTGCTGCGCGCCTCCAAGAAAGACCTGGACCTGGGTGGTCACATGTCTTCCTTCGCTTCTTCCGCGACTATCTACGAAGTCTGCTACAACCACTTCTTCCGTGCCCGCAACGAGAAGGACGGTGGCGATCTGGTCTACTTCCAGGGTCACATCTCCCCGGGCATCTACGCCCGTGCATTCGCCGAAGGTCGCCTGACCGAAGAGCAGCTGGACAACTTCCGTCAGGAAGTGGATGGCAAGGGTATCCCTTCCTACCCGCACCCGAAACTGATGCCGGAATTCTGGCAGTTCCCGACCGTTTCCATGGGTCTGGGCCCCATCGCCGCCATCTATCAGGCGCGTTTCCTGAAGTACCTGACCGACCGTGGCATCAAGGATTGCTCCGAGCAGACCGTTTACGCCTTCCTGGGTGATGGCGAGATGGACGAGCCGGAAGCCAAGGGTGCCCTGACCGTTGCCGTGCGTGAAAAGCTCGACAACCTGGTGTTCGTGGTCAACTGCAACCTGCAGCGTCTGGATGGTCCGGTTGTCGGCAACGGCAAGGTCATCAACGAGCTGGAAGGCCTGTTCGCCGGCGCTGGCTGGGACGTGACCAAGGTCATCTGGGGTCGCAAGTGGGATGAGCTGCTGAAGAAAGACACTTCCGGCAAGCTGATCCAGCTGATGAACGAGACCGTGGACGGTGACTACCAGACCATGAAGTCCCGTGACGGTGCCTACGTGCGCGAGCACTTCTTCAACCGTTACCCGGAAACCGCCGCGCTGGTCAAAGACATGACCGACGAGGAGATCTTCGCCCTGAACCGCGGTGGTCACGACCCCCGCAAACTGTTCGCCGCCTTCTCCAAAGCAGCACAGACCAAGGGCAAGCCGACCGTGATCCTGGCCAAGACCATCAAGGGCTATGGCATGGGCGAAGCGGCCGAAGGCAAGAACATCGCTCACCAGGTCAAGAAGATGGATCTGGGCTCCGTGCGTCACCTGCGCGATCGTTTCAACCTGCCGGTCACCGACGAGCAGCTGGAAAACCTGCCGTACCTGAAGATCGAAGAGGGTACCGAAGAGCACAAGTACCTGCACGCCCGCCGTGCCGCACTGAAGGGCTATGTACCGACCCGTCTGCGCGAGAGCACCACCAAGCTGGAAATCCCGGCGCTGGATGCCTTCGGTCCGCTGCTGGGTGAACAGGCGCGCGAAATCTCCACCACCATGGCGTTCGTGCGTTCCCTGAACGTGATGCTGAAAGACAAGTCCATCGGCAAGCGCATCGTCCCGATCCTGGCTGACGAAGCCCGTACCTTCGGTATGGAAGGCCTGTTCCGCCAGATCGGTATCTACAGCCCGCACGGTCAGCAGTACACCCCGCAAGACCGCGACATCGTCTCCTACTACAAGGAAGACAAGCAGGGTCAGGTTCTGCAAGACGGTATCAACGAGCTGGGCGCCATGTCCTCCTGGCTGGCTGCTGCCACCTCTTACAGCACCAACGACTGCCCGATGATCCCGTTCTACATCTACTACTCCATGTTCGGCTTCCAGCGGATCGGCGACATGGCGTGGGCAGCCGGTGACCAGCAAGCCCGTGGCTTCCTGCTGGGCGCGACCTCCGGTCGTACCACTCTTAACGGAGAGGGCTTGCAGCACGAAGATGGTCACAGCCACATCCTGGCCAACACCATCCCGAACTGCATCTCCTACGATCCGTCCTACGCCTATGAAGTGGCGGTGATCGTACAGGACGGCCTGCGCCGCATGTACGGTGAGAACCCGGAGAACGTGTTCTACTACATCACTACCCTGAACGAGAACTATGCCATGCCGGCCATGCCGGAAGGCGCCGAGGAAGGCATTCGCAAGGGTATCTACAAGCTGGAAACCGTGGCCGGCACCAAGGCCAAGGTACAGCTGCTGGGTTGTGGTTCCATCCTGGGTCACGTGCGCACCGCCGCCCAGATCCTGGCCAGCGAGTACGGCGTGGGTTCCGACGTGTTCAGCGTCACCTCCTTCAACGAACTGGCTCGTGACGGTCAGGACGCGGATCGCTGGAACATGCTGCACCCGACCGCCGAAGCGCGTGTGCCCTACATCGCTCAGGTACTGGGCAGCGAAGCCACCATCGCCGCGACCGACTACATGAAGTCCTTCGCCGATCAGGTGCGTGCCTTCGTTCCGACCGAGAACTACCGTGTACTGGGTACCGACGGTTACGGCCGCTCCGACAGCCGTGCCAACCTGCGTCGTCACTTCGAAGTGAACGAGTTCTACGTAGTGGTTGCTGCCCTGACCGAACTGGCCAAGCGCGGCGAGGTAGACAAGCAGGTTGTGGCCGAAGCCATCGCCAAGTACGGCATCGATGCCGACAAGGTCAACCCGCTGTACGCGTAAGAGGATTGAGTGTCGCGCCGGGTATCCGGCGCGACCTTGCCTGGGTTTAAACGGATAACGCGGGATGCGCGTGGTGATGCTCAGGCTGCCACGCGGATGCACGCAAGAGGATAAAGCGCAATGTCCAAACAGATTATGGTGCCGGATATCGGTGCCGATGAAGTTGAAGTCACCGAGATCATGGTGGCCGTGGGTGACAAGGTCGAACTGGACCAGTCCCTGATCGCCGTGGAAGGTGACAAGGCCTCCATGGAAGTCCCGGCCCCCGCCGCCGGTATCGTCAAAGAGATCCTGATCAAGGTGGGCGACAAGGTTGCCACCGGTTCCCAGATCATGATCTTCGAAGCCGAGGGTGCTGCCGCACCGGCTCCGGTCCAGGCTGCTGCCCCGGTTGCTGCCGCGCCGGCCACCGCTCCTGCTGCTGCTCGCCAGGACGTCAACGTGCCGGACATCGGTGGTGACGAAGTCGAAGTGACTGAGATCATGGTTGCCGTGGGCGACATGGTTGAAGCCGATCAGTCCATCATCGCCGTGGAAGGTGACAAGGCCTCCATGGAAGTGCCGGCACCGTTCGCCGGTCGCGTGGTCGAGATCAAGGTTGCCGCCGGCGCCAAGGTTTCTACCGGCTCCCTGGTGATGGTCTTTGAAGTGGCGGGCGCTGCCCCGGCCGCTGTTGCCGCGCCGGCTCCTGCTGCTGCCCCCGTGGCTGCCGCTGCTCCGGTTGCCGCCGGTGCCAAGGACGTCAACGTGCCGGACATCGGCGGTGACGAAGTGGAAGTGACCGAAATCATGGTCGCCGTGGGTGACAAGGTTGAAGCCGACCAGTCCCTGATCACCGTGGAAGGTGACAAGGCCTCCATGGAAGTGCCTGCGCCGTTCGCCGGTGTGGTCAAGGAGATCAAGGTGAAGGCGGGTGACAAGGTCTCCACCGGTTCCCTGATCATGGTATTCGAAGTGGCGGGTGCCGCTCCGGCTGCCGTGGCTGCTCCGGCTCCTGCCGCAGCGCCCGTTGCTGCCGCTCCGGCTGCCGCCGCTCCTGCACCGGTTGCCCAGGCTGCTGCCGCCTCCGATTTCGTCGCCAACGACGCCTACGTCCACGCCTCCCCGGCTGTACGCCGTCTGGCGCGCGAGTTCGGTGTCAACCTGGCCAAGGTGAAAGCCTCCGGTCGCAAGGGTCGCATCGTCAAAGAAGACGTGCAGGCTTACGTGAAGGATGCGGTCAAGCGCGCCGAGTCCGCTCCGGCTGCCGGTACCGGCACTGGCAACGGCATGAGCGTCGTGGCCTGGCCGAAGGTTGATTTCAGCAAGTTCGGCCCTGTCGAAGAGCTGGAACTGACCCGTATCCAGAAGATCTCCGGTCCTGCCCTGCACCGCAACTGGGCCATGATCCCCCACGTCACCCAGTTCGACGAAGCCGATACCACGGATCTGGAAGCGTTCCGCAAAGAGCAGAACATCCTGGCCGAGAAGCAGAAGCTGGACGTGAAGATCACCCCGCTGGTGTTCATCCTGAAGGCGGCCGCCAAGGCCCTGGAAGCCCATCCGCGCTTCTGCAGCGCCCTGTCCGAAGACGGCAGCAAGCTGATCATGAAGAAGTACATCCACATCGGTGTGGCGGTGGATACCCCCAACGGTCTGGTGGTTCCGGTGGTTCGCGACGTCAACAAGAAGGGCATCCACGAGCTGTCCCGCGATCTGGCCGAGATCTCCAAGAAGGCCCGTGCCGGCAAGCTGACCGCTGCCGACATGCAGGGCGGTTGCTTCACCATCTCCAGCCTGGGTGGCATCGGCGGTACCAGCTTTACCCCGATCGTCAACGCGCCGGAAGTGGCCATCCTGGGCGTCTCCAAGTCCGAGATGAAGCCGAAGTGGAACGGTAAAGAGTTCGTGCCGCGCCTGATGCTGCCGCTGGCTCTGAGCTACGACCACCGCGTCATCGATGGCGCCGACGGTGCCCGCTTCATCACCACCCTGAGTGGTGTGTTGTCCGACATCCGTCGACTGGTCCTGTAAGTGAGAGGGCGGGCCCAGAGCCTGCCCTTTTTACTTCTCATTTCGTTAACAGGATTGTAAACTTGCCCCGTTTTTTTCACGGCTGCAGCCGCCTCGTTCTGGTTTAAGACTGCGCTGTCCGGGGATATAAGAACGACAAAGAGGTCATGATGAGTAAAGAAATCAAAACCCAGGTCGTAGTACTGGGTGCTGGCCCTGCCGGTTATTCCGCTGCCTTCCGTGCGGCTGACTTGGGTCTGGATACCATTATCGTCGAGCGTTACTCCACCCTGGGTGGCGTCTGCCTGAACGTGGGTTGCATCCCGTCCAAGGCACTGCTGCACGTCGCCAAAGTCATTGAAGAAGCCAAGGCGCTGGCCGAGCACGGCATCGTCTTCGGTGCCCCGCAGACCGACATCGACAAGGTGCGTCTGTGGAAAGAGAAGGTCATCAACCAGCTGACCGGCGGTCTGGCTGGCATGGCCAAGATGCGTAAAGTCCAGGTCGTGAACGGCTTCGGCAAGTTCACCGGCCCAAACACGCTGGAAGTGGAAGGCGCCGACGGCAAGACCACCGTCACCTTCGACAACGCCATCATCGCCGCCGGTTCCCGTCCGGTGAAGCTGCCGTTCATCCCCCATGACGACCCCCGCGTATGGGACTCTACCGATGCGCTGGAACTGACGACCGTTCCTGGCAAGCTGCTGGTCATCGGTGGCGGCATCATCGGTCTGGAGATGGGTACCGTGTACTCCTCCCTGGGTTCCGAGATCGACGTGGTGGAATTTGCCGACCAGCTGGTACCGGCTGCCGACAAAGACATCGTCAAGATCTACACCAAGCGCGTTGCCAAGAAATTCAACATCATGCTGGAGACCAAGGTCACCGCCGTTGAAGCCCGTGAAGACGGTCTGTACGTCTCCTACGAAGGCAAGCACGCCCCGGCAGAGCCGGTTCGCTACGACAACGTGCTGGTTGCCGTAGGCCGTGTGCCGAACGGCAAGATGCTGGATGCCGAGAAGGCCGGTGTTGCCGTCAACGAGCGCGGTTTCATCGAAGTCGACAAGCAACTGCGTACCAACGTCGCCCACATCCACGCCATCGGCGACATCGTCGGTCAGCCCATGCTGGCCCACAAGGGTGTACACGAAGGCCACGTGGCGGCCGAAGTCATCGCCGGCAAGAAGCACTACTTCGACCCGAAAGTGATTCCGTCCATCGCCTATACCGAGCCTGAGATGGCCTGGGTGGGTCTGACCGAGAAGGAAGCCAAGCAACAGGGTCTGAACTTCGAAGTCGCCACCTTCCCGTGGGCTGCTTCCGGTCGCGCCATCGCGTCCGACTGCTCCGACGGCATGACCAAGCTGATCTTCGACAAGGAGAGCGGCCGCGTCATCGGTGGTGCCATCGTGGGTACCAACGGCGGTGAACTGCTGGGTGAAATCGGTCTGGCCATCGAGATGGGTGCCGACGCCGAAGACATCGCGCTGACCATCCACGCTCACCCGACTCTGCACGAGTCCGTGGGTCTGGCTGCCGAAGTGTTCGAAGGCTCCATCACCGACCTGCCGAACGCCAAGGCCAAGAAGAAAAAATAATCTTCTGCCCGTTTCATAAGAAAAGCCGCTCCATGGAGCGGCTTTTTGTTGTCTGTCTTTCGGCACCCTGCGGTCAGCAGCGCCCCTTCTTGGCCTGTCCCGGTGGGCAGAAGGTACCGTAGCCTCCGCGATCCCCATCGCTGACCCGGATCCGGGTATCGTCCACGCTCACATCGGCCCCGTGCACCCGCACGGGCCCGCTGCTGCAGGCACTGAGCAGCCCCCCCAGCACTATCATCACGACCAGCTTGCCCATCATACCTCCTCGCGTTTTCCTGATTATGAGGCATGTGGCAGGGCGGTGGGAGACGACGTATCCCCCGTGCGTCACGGCTTGCCGTGGTCATGAAGAAGGGCGCCGAAGCGCCCTGGTGCGGGTCAGGAAGAGGTGCCGGACGCTCAGAGGCGGAAGTTGCCGACCAGCTTGTCGAGCTCGCCGGAGAGGTGCTGCAGGTTGCGGCTCGACTCGGTCAGGTGATGGGCGATATCGGCGGTCTCCATGGTGAGCTGGTTGATGTCCTCCACGTTGCGGTTGAGTTCGCCCACCACGCTCGACTGCTCTTCGGTGGCGGTGGCGACCTGGATGTTCATGTCGCTGATCTGGGTGATGTGTCCGGTGATCTGGTCGAGGGCGCCGTTGGCCTCGTCGGCCTGGGTCACCACCCGCAGGCTCTGGTTGCGGCCCTGGGCCATGGCGCTGACGGCGCGGGCGCTCTGCTCCTGGAGGCTGTTGATCATGCCCTGGATCTCGGCGGTGGAGGCGGCGGAGCGGCTGGCGAGGTTGCGCACCTCGTCGGCCACCACGGCGAAGCCACGGCCCTGCTCGCCGGCACGGGCGGCCTCGATGGCGGCGTTGAGGGCCAGCAGGTTGGTCTGCTCCGAGATGCTGCGGATGGTGTCGAGGATGCTGCCGATGGAGTCGGTCTGGCTCGCCAGGGACTCGATGACCCCGGCGACCTGTTCGATTTCACCGGAGAGGCCGACGATGCCGTGACGGGCCTGGGCGACGACCTGGGCCCC
>NZ_JBFODC010000027.1:0-68378 GCF_040908105.1 Aeromonas sp. R7-2
CTGACCCCATGCCGAACTCAGAAGTGAAACGCTGTAGCGCCGATGGTAGTGTGGCATTCGCCATGCGAGAGTAGGACACTGCCAGGCACCCAATTAAACGGTGATGTGAAGAATCACATGGCTGGCTGCGAGGATGACACCTCACAAACAAGCAGCAAAAGATTTAGCGAAAGCTAACCGAATGCGGAGCGGTAGTTCAGTCGGTTAGAATACCGGCCTGTCACGCCGGGGGTCGCGGGTTCGAGTCCCGTCCGCTCCGCCACTAAATTGAAAGGCCTTCCTTCACGGGAAGGCCTTTTTGCTATGCGCCTTCAGCATGCGAGTCAGCAAGCCCAGTCAACAGACTGGGCTTTTTCGTGCCTGCGATCTGACGGTGATGAGGGGAGAGTTGGGCGAGCAGGGGCATAGAGGGGGTTGAGCGAGGCTGTTAACGTGGGTTGGTGGTTGACCTAATATGCGTAAAAGAGATAAGCAAAGCGCTTTTTCTTTCTTCCTGATATATGTGGGAGGCGGCATTCTGTACTCAACCCAACGATATGGAGTATCACCATGAAACTGCGAATGACCGCTCTCACCGTTCTCTCCCTGCTGGCTCTCGGTCAGGTCCAAGCCGCCGAGGTGCGGCTGCTGAATGTCTCCTATGACCCGACGCGGGAGCTGTTCCAGGAGTACAACAGTGCCTTTGCCAAGGAGTGGAAGGCCAAAACCGGCGACGATGTGGTGGTGAGCCAGTCACACGGTGGCTCAGGCAAACAGGCTCGTGCCGTGGTGGACGGACTGGAGGCTGATGTGGTCTCCCTGGCGCTGGCCTATGACGTGGATGCGGTGGCCAAGGCAGGTCTCACCGCCAGCGACTGGGAAGGGCGTTTGGCCAACAATGCATCTCCCTACACCTCCACCATCGTCTTCCTGGTGCGCAAGGGGAATCCCAAGCAGATCAAGGATTGGGGCGACCTGGTGCGCAAGGATGTCGCCATCATCACCCCCAACCCCAAGACCTCCGGCGGTGCGCGCTGGAATTATCTGGCTGCCTGGGGCTATGCGCTGAAGAAAAGCGGCACTGAAGAGGGCGCCAAACAGTTTGTCAGCGATCTGTTCAAGAATGTGAAGGTGCTGGACTCCGGGGCACGTGGCGCCACCACCAGCTTCATCGAACGCGGGCTCGGGGATGTGTTGCTGGCCTGGGAAAATGAAGCGTTGCTGGTGCTCAATCAGCCGGGTACCAGCGACAAGTTCGAACTGGTGGTGCCCTCGGTCTCCATCCTGGCCGAGCCGCCGGTAGCCGTGGTGGACAAGGTAGCCAAGAAGCATGGTACCGAGGCCGTCTCCAAGGCTTACCTCGAGTATCTCTACTCTGACGAAGGGCAGCGCATCATCGCCAAATACCACTATCGTCCGAGCAATCCGGCGATCCTGAAGGAGACAGCGGCCCAGTTCCCCAACCTGACGCTCTTTACTGTCAAGGATCTGGAAGGCGATTGGGACAAGGCACAGAAGAAGCACTTCGCCCAGGGCGGATCGTTTGACCAGATTTACCAACCGGGCCGTTAAGAGACGCAGGCCCCTGTGACAACAGATAGGAGTACCACGATGAACAAGATCCTTCTGGTTCCCGGTCTGCACAACAGTGGGCCGGATCACTGGCAGAGCCGCTGGCACCAGCAATTTCCCCAGTGGCAGAGAATGATGGGTCTGCCCTGGGACAAGCCGGATCTCACGGTCTGGAGCGCCAAGCTGGCGAGCAAGCTCAGGAGCCGGCGCAGCCGGGTCCACTTGGTCGCCCACTCCTTCGGTGCTCTGACGGCCATCGCTGCCGCCAGACTGCAACCAGACAAGGTCTCTTCCATCTTCATCGTTGCCCCTGCCGATCCTGCCCGTTTCGGTATCCCGGATGAGGTGTTGGCGGGGTCCATCAAGGTCTCTGCCCAGTTGATCGCCAGCCGCAATGACCCCTGGATGAGTTTCGAGCGGGCAGAGTTCTGGAGCCGGCAGTGGCAGGTGCCCTTGTTCGATGCGGGGGAGGTGGGCCATATCAATGCCCAGTCCGGCCATGGGGAGTGGCACCAGGGGCTCGCTTTGCTCGGCACCCTATACCGCCGTGCCGAAATGGTGGTGGAGCCTGCTCCTGCCGAGTGGGGCAAGCAGGCTGCACTCAGTTTTCGATGAGGGCGCCTCGGATTGTCTCGGCACGATTTCCAGACAGGCTGGCAACTTGGCCAGCGTGACTGACTTTGCATGTTCCCGGTTTTACCGCTCCGTCTTTTAGGTCTTTTATTTATATAAAAGACCTTTTTTTATGCTTATCGCTCTAAAAGCCTTGTTCCACCATTGTTAGATAAAAAAGTGCTTAGCAAAGGCATTATTGGTGTTTGTTGTCCCTGGCCGCCGTGAGCAAAATCGTCACATCCAAAGTATTTATAACAAACGGATGTGTTATGCGATTAAGTTCTTATTCCGTCCTGCCAGGCCTGGGGCCAACGCTGGGCTTCAGTCTGCTCTATCTGGGCATACTGGTGCTGCTGCCGCTCTCGGCACTGGTGCTGTTTGCGGTGAACAACCTGAGCGCCGCCGAGTTCTGGCAGGTGATCGGCTCCCCCCGGGTGCTCGCCTCCTTTCGCCTGAGCTTTGGCGCCGCCTTCATTGCCGCCCTGCTCAACAGTCTGTTCGGTCTGATACTGGCCTGGGTACTGGTGCGCTATACCTTCCCCGGCCGCAGACTGGTGGATGCGCTGATCGACCTGCCCTTTGCCATGCCGACTGCCGTCTCCGGCATCGCCCTGTGCGCCATCTTTGCCCCCAACGGCTGGATTGGCCAATGGGTCGCTCCGCTGGGCATCGAGCTTGCCTACAACCCCATAGGGGTGGTCATTGCCCTGACCTTTATCGGGCTGCCCTTTGTGGTGCGTACCCTGCAGCCGGTGCTGCGGGAAGCGGAGAGCGAGCAAGAGGAGGCGGCCGCGAGCCTGGGGGCCAACCGCTGGCAGACCTTCATCCGGGTACTGTGGCCGACCCTGGTACCTGCGCTGCTCACCGGTTTTGCCCTGGCGTTTGCTCGTGGCGTGGGGGAGTACGGCTCTGTCATCTTCATTGCCGGCAACCTCCCCATGGTGTCCGAGATTGCCCCCCTGATGATCATGAGTCACCTGGAGGAGTATGACTATGCCGGAGCATCGGCCATTGCGTCCGTCATGCTGCTCATTTCCTTTGTGCTGCTGTTGCTCATTAACAAGTTGCAAGCCTGGAGCTGGGTTCGCATCGGAGGAAGCCGTATATGAACGCCTCTACTGCACATCTCGATCAGGCCCAGGAGTCCGCTCCGGCCACCTCGGCGCGTCATCCCCCGGTGACCCATGAACCGGTCTGGGTCAAATGGCTGCTGGTCACCGTCGGTCTGGGCTGGTTTGCCGCCTTGCTGCTGTTGCCGCTGGCCACCGTCTTCATCCAGGCGCTGAGCCCGGGTCTGGCCTTCTTCTGGCACGCCATCAGCGAGCCGGATGCCCTGAGCGCCCTGGGGCTGACCGCCCTGGTGACGCTCTGCTCGGTGCCCCTGAACCTGCTGTTCGGGCTGGCCGCCGCCTGGGCCATCGCCCGGTTCCGCTTTCCTGGCCGGCAACTGCTTATCACCCTCATCGATCTGCCGTTCTCGGTCTCGCCGGTCATCGCAGGCTTGATGTTCGTGCTGCTGTTCGGCAGTCGCGGCTGGTTCGGCGAGTGGCTCAGCGAGCACGACATCAAGATCATTTTCGCTACCCCGGGGATCATCCTGGCGACCACCTTCATCACTGTGCCCTTCGTGGTACGCGAGCTGCTGCCCCAGATGGAGGCGCGGGGCCCGGAGGAAGAGGAGGCCGCCATCATGCTGGGGGCGAGCGGGTTGCAGATGTTCTGGCGGGTGACCCTGCCCGGCATCCGCTGGAGTCTGATGTATGGCCTGCTGCTCTGTACCGCCCGGGCGGTGGGGGAGTTTGGCGCTGTCTCCGTGGTTTCCGGCCACATTCGCGGCCAGACCAACACGCTGCCGCTGCACATCGAGATCCTTTACAACGAGTACCAGACCGGTGCCGCCTTCGCGGTGGCCAGCCTGCTGGCGCTGTTCGGGATCTTCACCCTGCTGGGTGAGACCCTGCTGGCCAGGCTGCGCGGCCAACCGACCCAGTCCCATTGATCCCGAATTAACGGTTATAGGAGAGGCATTCATGAGCATTCAGGTTCAAGGGCTCAACAAGCATTTCAATCAGTACGCGGCGCTGGCCGACATCAACCTCGATTTTCACGACGGTGAGCTGGTCGCCCTGCTCGGCCCCTCCGGCTGCGGCAAGACCACCTTGCTGCGGATCATCGCCGGGCTGGAGCAGGCGGACAGTGGCAGCGTCATCATCCGCGGCGAGGATGCCTCGGATCTCCATGTGCGCGAGCGCAACGTTGGCTTCGTGTTCCAGCACTACGCCCTGTTTCGCCACATGACGGTGTTCGAGAACGTGGCCTTTGGCCTGAGGGTCAAGCCGCGCAGCGAACGCCCGGACGAGGCGGCCATCCGCACCCGGGTCAAGGAGCTGCTGGATCTGGTGCAGCTTAGCCATGTCGCGGCACGCTACCCGACCCAGCTCTCCGGTGGTCAGCGCCAGCGGGTCGCCCTGGCCCGGGCCCTGGCGGTGCAGCCCAAGGTGCTGCTGCTGGACGAGCCTTTCGGCGCCCTCGATGCCCAGGTGCGCAAGGAGCTGCGCCGTTGGCTGCGTGAGCTTCACGACGAGCTGCATGTCACCAGTCTGTTCGTGACCCACGATCAGGAAGAGGCCCTGGAGGTGGCGGATCGGGTGGTGCTGATGAACGCCGGCAAGGTAGAGCAGATTGGCACCCCTGCCGAAGTGTATGATCAGCCCGCCAGTGCCTTCGTGCACAGCTTCCTTGGCAGCGTGAACCTGTTTCGTGGCAGGGTGGCCGGGCAGGGGCTTGGCATCGGTGAGCAGCAACTGGGTGGCCCCATCCCCTCCCATCTGGCAGAAGGGAGTGCGGCCATCGCCTATGTGCGCCCCCACGAGCTGGAGATCCTGCCCTCGGATGCCCCCGGTGGCATTCGCGCCACCATTACCCGCCTGCTGCCCATGGGGCCGCGCATCCGGGTGGAACTGCGTGGCGATGGGGAGACGGGAGGTGCCCACTACGAGGCCGAACTGAGCAAGGAGGCCGCCCGGGCCTTTGCCCCCGGCCAGGGGGTGCGTCTGGTGGCCAGGCAGGCACAGCTCTATCCCGACTACCAGATCTGAGGTCAAGCCGCGAGGTGCGGCCCTCTTTCAGGCTTGCTGCCGGGCTATGATCCCGGCAATCCATAACAAGAGGACGGTGGCACGAGCCACCGCCACTCAGCGCAGGAGGCGATGAGGTGAACTTTCAGCAATTGCGAATCATTCGGGAGGCGGCACGGCGGGATTACAACTTGACCGACGTGGCCAATGCCCTCTTTACGTCCCAGTCCGGGGTCAGCCGCCACATTCGCGAGTTGGAGGAGGAGCTGGGGCTCGCCCTCTTCATTCGCTATGGCAAGCGTCTGCTCGGCATGACCGAGCCGGGCAAGGAGTTGCTGGTGATCGCCGAGCGTATCCTGGGGGATGCCGAAAACATCCGCAAACTGGCGAGCACCTTTGCCAATCGCGACTCGGGCCGGCTGCTCATCGCGACCACTCATACCCAGGCCCGTTATGCCCTGCCGAGGGTAGTGAAGGCGTTTCGGGAGCAATTTCCTCTGGTACAGCTGGAGCTGCGTCAGGGGAGCCCGGAGGAGATAGTGCGGCTGGTGCAGACCGGCGAGGTGGACATCGGCATCAGCAGCGAGCAGCTCGACAAGAGCGAAGGGGTGGTGGCCTTTCCCTACTACCGCTGGCACCACAATATCGTCGTGCCGGAGCAGCACCCTCTCACCGCCGAGCGGGAGCTGACCCTGGCCGCTCTGGCCCACTGGCCCATCGTCACCTATCAGGCCGGCCTCACCGGTCGGGCACGGGTGGATGATGCCTTTGCCGAGGCGGGCATAGTGCCGCAGATCCTGCTGACCGCCCAGGACTCAGACGTCATCAAGACCTATGTCGAGCTGGAGATGGGGGTGGGCATACTGGCGGACATGGCGTTCGATTCCCAGCGGGACAAGGGACTGGTGCAACTGGACGGCAGTCGGTTGTTTGCGCCGCACACCGCCTGGATTGGCCTCAAGCAGGGGCAGTTCCAGCACAACTTTGCCTGGCAGTTCATCCAGCTCTGCAACCCCGATCTGGCGCTGGCGGAGATCCAGGCCCGCGCCATGAGCAACGAGCCTCTGCTCGACTATCAGATCTGAACCGAGGGATGGATGAAAAACGGGGAGCCATGTGCTCCCCGTTTGTTTGATGTTGACCTGATCTGGCACGGGAAACGCCGAGCGGGTTCCCGCCAGGTCGGATACGTCCCATCACTGCGCTGTCCAGGCCTCCTGCCAGTGGGAGCCTACGCCCGGTTCATACTGGGTGGCCGTGCTCGCCCACTGGCTGCACCAGCCGCTGTAGGGGAAGGGTTTGCACTGATAGACCTTGCCGTTCTTCGGCTGCAGCACCCGGGTTCCGGCGGTGTAGGACTTGAGGCCGTCCGGGAAGGTGAACTGGTAATCGCCCCCGCTTGCAGGATCCTTGAACATGAGGTCCAGGGTCTGCTGCACCGCGTCACCACCGGCCTTGGGTTTGCCCTCGATCACTAGCTGATGGTGGCCTGCACTCAAGCCGGTCAGCGCCATGGAGAAACTCTGGCTGCCGTCCTTGATGTCGGCACTGCTCTGTCCCCTGGCGACACCGCCGTGGTCATAGAGGGTGTTGGTGATGGCGAGATCCCCCTGGGCCGTGACGGTGAACGTCAGGGTGAGCTTGCCGTTGTCGAGGGGGTAGTCGCTCGCCAGACCGCTCACGCTGATCCCGTTCTCAACCGGGGGCTGCTGTTGCTCAAGCTGGATCTCGACCCGTTGCAGGTTGCTGCCAGCCTTGAGGTAGACCGGGTTCTGGCCATAGACGGGGTTGAACTGGCCGTCCGTACCTTGCTGGCCCGCACGGATCTGGCTCTGCTCGGCGTTGATCTTGCTCGCCAGGGCGTGGGCCCAGTTGTTCTTCTGGCCCTGCTCAGTGCTGGCTATGGTCAGCTCGGTCTGGAGATCGGTGCGCTCGCCATTGGCATCGAACACCCGGGTTCTGGCTTTGTCACCCGCCACCAGGTCGATGGAGGGATAGATGGTCCCTCCCTGGTTCCAGGTCAGCGGTGGCTGGGTGCCATCCTTGAACCGGGCGTCGATCAGGTTGTAGAAGCTGTTGGCGGTATCCCCTACCTCCCACACCCCGAGAATGACCTGATAACCGGTACGCGGGGGCAGGGTGCACTGATGGGTCACCTGTTTGGGGGGTTGCACCATGTTGCCATCGATGACGCAGAAGGGATTGAGATCGAACGCATCCCGGGTGAGGGGCTGGTTCGGGTTCCAGTCCTGCTTGGTGAGGTAGTAGCGCCAGTTGCGGGTCACGTGGTTGGCAGTGAAGGTCCAGCTGATGGCGAAGGGGCCGGCCTGCACCTCACGTTTGGTCCAGCGATCGAGGGTCTGGGTGTTGAGCTCGCCGAATTGGGGGTGATCGGCCGAGGCTATCTGGCCGTCGGCGGGGCCGCCATCAGGGAAGCCGGAGGGGGCTTCCAGGCTCTGGGGTTCCCACTGGATGGCGCCACACTGGCTGTTGCCCCCTGTCTTGCACAGGTAGTTGCGCCCTTCGGGCTGGCTGATGTAGCCGTGAGCGAGCACGCCGCCACTGGCCAGCAGCGCCAGCGCTGCCGCGAGATGGGTGAGTCGGATATTTGCTGCCATACATTCCTCTGTTCGGTGATGTGGGCAGTCACGTTGGCAGGGGAGTTCCCCGAAACACGGTGCTGCAACCCCGCTATCCTGGACAGCTTGTCTTTAGACCGGAGGCTTTGCGTCCTGGCCTTTCAACCAGTTTGCCAAATGACTACAGAAAGGATCATGGTGCCGCCTGTGGCGACCACCCATCATGGCTATATTTTGTTAAAAAATTAAGTGTAAAAATTGACAGTGCCGTCTCATCGGAGCAGCGCATCAGCGGCAGATCGCTCCGTCGGGATCTGCGCGCTGGTTCAGTGCGAGAGGGTGGCCCGGGAGAGGCTCCCGTGGCCATGACAGGAAAGGAGCCCCTGCAAGCCTGGCAGGGGCTCATGGGGCCACTCAGTGGCGGGGTTGCATGCCTGCTCGGGAAGAGGACGCCTGGGTCGGTCGCATCATCCTGTCCTGGGCTTGGGCGTTGTCCAGCTTGAACACCGCCAGTCGCTCGTCGAGGCTTCGGGAGAGACCGGCCAGCAGTTCGCTCTCCTGGGCCAACTGGGAGGCCGCCTGGGACATCTCTAGCGCCGAGTCGTTGATGCCGCTGACGTTGCGGTTCATGTCTTCCGCCACCATGCTCTGCTGCTCTGCCGCCGTGGCGATCTGGGTCGCCATGTCGCTCACGTGCTGGATGTGATTGACGATGAGGGAGAGATCCTGCCCCGCCTTCTCGGACTGGTTGACGCTGCTCTCCGCCAGCTTGCGGCTGGCGTCCATGGCGTTGGCGGCGGTGACAGCCCGTTGCTGCAACTGGGTGATGGTACTCTGGATCTCCTCGGTGGAGTGGCGGGTACGACTGGCCAGCTGGCGCACCTCGTCGGCCACCACGGCGAAGCCACGGCCCTGCTCGCCGGCCCGGGCCGCCTCGATGGCGGCGTTGAGGGCCAGCAGGTTGGTCTGCTCCGAGATGGCGCTGATGACCGCCGTCACCTCGCTTATCTGCATCACACCCTCCTTGAGCTGGTTGACCTGCGAGGTGGCCTGATCCACCTCGGTGGCCAGCGCCTGGATGCCGTGCACGCTGGCATGGACATCCTGGTTGCCGAGCCCGGCCTCGCTGGTGGCATCCTGGGTGTCACGGGCTGTGTTTTCGGCGTGACCCGCCACGTCGGCGATGGTGGCGCTCATCTCGTTCATGGCGGTGGCGAGCTGGGCGAGCTGATCCCGCTGACTGTTGACCGCCTGGTTGGTCTGTTCGGCGGAGGCGGCGATGCGCAGGGCGGCATCCGCCACGTTGCGGGCCCCCTGGCTCGCCTCCAGCAGGGCGCGGCGGATGGCATCCAGCCCCTGGTTGGTGGAGCTGGCGACGGCGCCGAGCTCATCCCTGCCCAGCACCGGGATGCTGACCACCAGATCGCCGGCCGCGACCCGGGCCATGGCCTTGTTGATCTCGGCCAGGGGATTGACGATGGAGCGGCTGATGGCGAGTCCCAGCAGCCCCATCAACAGGATCACCAGCAAGGTGGCGCCACCCATCCACTCATATTGCGACCACATGGTAGCCTCAATGTCCTGCAACAACACACCGGAGCCCAGGATCCAGCCCCAGGGCTGGTAGCCCGTCACCAGCGACATCTTCTGGGCCGCCTCGCCGGACGGGGAGACCCACTGATACTCCAGCCTGCCCTGGTGGCCGCCCTTGCCGAGATCCACCATGTGCTGCCAGTGGGACTCGGCAGGGTTGTTGCCCATCTGCTGGCCGACCAGCTCGGGTTTGGCGGGATGCACCACCACCCGACGATCTTCATCCAACACGAACAGGTAGTTGTCCCCGTCAAAGCGCATGCTGTCGAGCATGGCCTTGGCCTGTGCCTTGGCCTGCTCCGGGGGGAGGGTGGCGGCCAGAGCCTGGATCCGGCTCATGGCCAGATCCAGCACCGCCTGCAGCCTGGCTTCCCGTTCACTCATCAGATTGCGGTGCAGGGCACTGGCCGAGATGAGCAGCAGTGCGATGAAGCCGACCAGGGCCAGTGAGAGCAGCAGCATCAGCTTGCGACTCACGGCAATATCACCGAGCTTGAACATAGTCTTATCCTTACTTTCCCATGCGGGTCTGATTGTGGCCGAACTGCCGGCCGGACCTGATTGTTATTATTTTTAACATATCATTAACTTTCAATGGGTTGCGGTGGAAAACAGCCAATTGAGCAGTTTGACAACCAGTATAGCCAGCAGACAGAAACCCTCGCTTTTGATAGCGTGATGGCGCGCATCCCGGCGCACAATTTGTCTACTCAATTTGCAAGAAGTGTGAATGGGTTGGCATTTCACCAAAAAGGAGTGGGCGCCCCGTGGTCGCCCCATAACAAGAGGGAAGTTATGAGTTCCATTGCCAGGAATTATCTCAACCAGCTCAATGCCGATTACCTGCAGGTGCACAGACGCAAGGAGGACCTGTTCTGGTCCACCTACATGGGCACCAGCGACGATCAGGCAGGCTTCACCGCGGCCGAACAGGCCTACAAGGCGTTCTGTGCCGATCCTGCCCGCCTGCCGGTGTTGCGGGAGATGCAGGCCCAGGCCGAAGAGGCGGATCTCAGGCGTGGTCTGGGGGGCTGGATCGCCTTCTTCGAGTGCAACGTCATCGAAGATCCCGGTGCCTCCGCCCTGATGGACGAGCTGGTGGCCGCCGAGGCGGATCTCTTCGCCCGTCGCAAGGGGTTGAAGCTTACCTTGCTGGACGAGCAGGGCCGCCAGGTGCCCGGCAGTCTGCCCGCCGCCAGCACGGCGCTGGCCGCCAGCAGCGACGAGGCGGTGCGCCAGAGCGCGCTCGCCATGTTCCACACCCTGGAGCAGTGGGTGGTCGACAACGGCTATCTGGCCATCGTCGCGCTGCGCAACCGCTTTGCCCGTGCCATGGGCTATCGCGACTACTTCGATTACAAGGTGCACAAGAACGAGCAGATGAGCCCGGAGCAGCTGTTTGCCATTCTTGACGACTTCATCGCCCGCACCGATGCCCGCTTGCACCAGAGTCTGGCGGAGCTGAAAGCGGCCAAGGGGGAAGCAGCCCTGCTGCCCCACAACCTGCGCTACAGCGTGAGTGGTGACGTGACCCGCCAGCTCGACCCTTACGTGCCCTTCTCCCGGGCGCTGAAGGATTGGGTCGAGAGCTTCCGCCGGCTCGGCATCCAGTACCGCGGTGCCACCCTCACCCTGGATCTGCTGACCCGGGAGGGAAAATACGAGAACGGCTTCTGTCACGGCCCGGTGCCGAGCTTCTGGCAGGATGGGGAGTGGGTGCCGGCGGTGGTCAATTTCACCAGCCTGGCCAATCCGGCCCAGGTGGGCAGCGGCTGGAGTGGGCTCAACACCCTGTTCCACGAGGGAGGCCACGCGGCGCACTTTGCCAACGTCACCGGCAACGCGCCCTGCTTCTCCCAGGAGTTTCCGCCCACCTCCATGGCCTATGCCGAGACCCAGTCCATGTTCTGCGACAGCCTGCTGGACGACGCGGACTGGCTCAAGCGCTACGCCAGAAACGCGGCGGGAGAACCCATCCCCGATGCGCTTATCCAGGCCATGATTGAAGCGCGCCAGCCATTTCGCGCCTTCAACGAGCGCCAGATCGCGCTGGTGGCCTACTTCGAGCGGGATCTCTACGCCATGGCAGATAGCGAGCGCACCCCGGCAGCCGTGCTGGCCCTGGCCCGCAAGTGGGAGCGCAAGATCCTGGGGGTGGATAGCCCGCGCCCGCTGCTGGCCATCCCACACCTTCTGAACCAGGAGTCGGCCTGCGCCTATCACGGCTATCTGCTGGCACTGATGGCGGTGGAGCAGACCCGCGCTTATTTCCTGAGGCGCGACGGCTACCTCACCGACAACCCGCGCATCGGGCCGGATCTGGCCGCCCACTATTGGGGACCGGGCAACGGCATGACCCACGACGAGACACTGCAGAGCCTCACCGGCGAGGGTTTCAGTGCGGTGCCGCTGGCAGAGGCGTGCAACCGGAGTGCCGCCGAGGCGTGGCAACAGGCGCAAGCATGCATGGCGGCCGCGCGGCAGCGCCCACCGGCAGGGGAGGGAACGCCCCTCGACGCCCATATCCGGGTGGTACACGGGGCCGAGCTCATCGCCGACAACAGCGAGTCCGAGGCGCGCATGCTGGCAGACTTCGAGGCCTGGATCCGGCGCCTTGAGACCGCCGAACCAGTGACCCTGGCCTGAGCCCTGTGTCGCACTGTCAAAAGAGCCCCATCAGGGGCTCTTTTTTGTGCGTTGAGATGGCCTGACCCCATGGCGCCAGCCTTGGATTGGTGGTGGACAGGCTCAAGTGTCCTTGACGGCGCTGCCCGCTGGTTTTTCTTCCTGCGCCATCTTCTAGGCCTTGACGATCAGCGCTGAGGCGCCCGGTTGCGGGCAATAGGCGACGCCCTGCCCTTGGCAGGGTGTCTGCATGGCGGGCTGACGGCCATTTCCCCCTGCTGGCCACAGATATGTTTCTCCCGATATATTGAGTATTCACGGCGATCCCATATCATGGCGCTCGCTCGCCACCAGAGGGTGGCGGCATTCAGATGATTTGCTAACAAGAGAGCCCAGAAGGCTCGCAGAGGGATGGATAGTGAGAGCCGTATTGCTGTGTTTGCTGGGGCTGTGGCCCGCGTTGAGTTTTGCCACTCTGTCCGCCGATATGGTGGTGGTGAAGAAGTCGAGTTACAGCCTGACCCTGATGAAGGATGGCAAGGAAGTGAAGCGCTACTGGATTGCCCTGGGCCCGGCTCCCAAGGGACACAAGCAGCGTGAAGGGGATCAGCGTACCCCGGAAGGTCGCTATACCCTGGACTACAAGAAGAGCAACTCCGGTTTCTACAAGGCCATTCACATCAACTACCCGAATCTGGACGACATCAAGCGCGCCAACGAGCTGGGTGTGAACCCGGGCGGCATGATCATGATCCACGGCCAGCGCAACAGCCTGGGGGATCGCAGGGTGCAGCCGTCCAACTGGACCAATGGCTGCATCGCGGTGCTGAACCACGAGATGGACGAGATCTGGAACGCCATCGAGCCCGGCACTCCCATCATCATCGAGCCCTGATCCTGTCTGCCAACGCCCGCTCTCATGCGGGCGTTGCATTTGTCGCAGACCATGACGTGACACTGCCTCCTGCGCCGTGCTAGTTTTTCCGGTTCGCATTGGCTGTGACAAGGATGATCCCATGATGTCGGAAACCCGCCTCCCTGTGCCCGAGCGCACGGGGGCGCTCTGGTGGCGTGCCACCCTGGATATGCTCCCGCTCTCCATTTCCGTCATCCCCTGGGGAATACTGTGTGGCGCCCTGGCGCTTCAGGCGGGTATGAGCCCGCTCCAGGCACAGCTGATGTCGCTGCTGGTCTATGCGGGGGCGGCCCAGCTCTCGGCCACCACCTTGTTCGGGGCGGGGACGCCGCTGCTGCCCATCATGGGCTCCACCATGGTGATCACCTCCCAGCATCTGCTCTATGGCTTCACCTTCCGGCGCGACGTGCTGCCGCTCTCCCTGCGCTGGCGGGCCAGCCTCGCCTTCTTCCTGACCGACGAGATGTTTGCGGTGGCGCTGAAAGACAGGGAGCGCAGCGGCGCCTTCAATCCCGCCTATGCGCTCATCGCGGGCTTTGTCTTCTATCTGTTCTGGAACCTGGCGACCCTGCTCGGCATCGCCGCCGGCCAGTACATTGACGGGTTGGACAAGATGGGGCTCGACTTTGCCATCGCCGCCACCTTTATCGCCATGACGCTCCCCGCCATGAAGAACCTGCCCATGGTGGCGGCCACTCTGGTGAGCGGCGGGACGGCGCTCGTCACCAAGCCGCTGCTGGCGGAGATCCATATCATCGTCTCGGCCCTGGCCGGCATGGTGGTGGGCTATGTATTGCACCGGATGAGGAGGTGATCATGGGCTGGCTGATGATAGGGCTGCTGGCCCTGATCACTTTCTTCAACCGTTTTGCCTTCTTCTCGCGGTTGACCCGCTATCAGCCGGGGGCCGAGATGGGGGCTTTCCTCAGCTTCTCGGCCCAGTCGGTGCTGACCGCCATCTGGCTGCCCATCGTCTTCAGCTATGAGCCCGGCCGCGGGCTGGACTGGGATCCGGACTACCTGGCCGCCACCCTGCTGGTGACGGTGCTGACCCTGCTGCGCCTGCCTACCCTGGTGGTGGTGGTCGTCGGCATGGGGGGCTTCTTCCTGCTGCGCTGGCTGGGGGGCGTGGCCCTGTTCTGGCCCTGGTGAAGGGCGTGCCGTGATCCGGTATGGCGGATGTCTTGATGGGATATCCGCCATGTTGGGAATGTCACTTCAAAAAAGGCCTCTCAAGTGTGAGGATTTTGGTTCCACCCGCCACGGAGTGAACCATGTCCTTCACCGAAACCTGCCAGCGCATCGTGCGCGACCCTCTGCTCTCACCGGCCCAGAAGGGTCGGGCCCTGGCGCTCGCCGCCGAAAACGCGTTGCCTTACCCCGAGTTGCCTGCCGCCGTGCAGGATGCCATGGCACAAGGGGTGCTGTGCGACATGTTCGAGGGGCACGCTCCCCACAAGCCGCGCTACGTGCTGCCGGATTACGAGCGGTTTTTGCGACAGGGCTCGGCCTGGCTGGAGCTGGCGCCACCGCGTGACTTCGACGAGGCCCTCGATGCCCTGCGCATCCTCTACCACCACGTGCCCTCCGTCACCAGCATGCCGGTCTGGCTGGGGCGCCTCGATCACCTGCTGCTGCCCTTCGTCGGTGAGCTGGATGATGAAACGCTCCATCGCAAGCTGAAGGCCTTCTGGATCTATCTGGATCGGGTGCTGCCGGATGCCTTCATGCACGTCAACATCGGCCCCGACGACAACCGGATCTGCCGGCTGATCCTGCGCATCGACAGGGAACTCCAGCAGGTGGCGCCGAATCTCAGTCTGTTCCACGACCCGGTGCAGACACCGGACAGCCTGTTGCTGCAAGGGGTCGAGAACATCTCGGCCTGCAGCAAGCCCCACATTGTCAACTATCCGCTGCACAGGGACACCTTCGACGAACGCGGCTTTGGCATCGTCAGTTGCTACAATGCCCTGCCCCTGGGGGGCGGTGCCAATACCCTGGTGCGCCTTTCCCTCAAGGGCGTGGCCGGGCAGAGCGCAGGGGTTGAGGATTTCATGGCGCGCACACTGCCTCACTATTGCGAGCAGGCCTCGCGGCTCATCGAGGCGCGCGCCGCCTTCCTGCACCGGGAGTCGGGTTTCTTCGACAGCTTCCTGGTGGAGGAGGGGCTGATCGAGGAGACGCGCTTCGTCCCCATGTTCGGCATCTTTGGCATGGCGGAGGCGGTGAACCTGCTGATGGAAAAGGGAGGCTTGCCGTGGCGCTATGGCCATGACGATGAGGCCAACCAGCTTGGCTATCGCATCTCGGCCCGCCTCTCCGAGTGGGTGGCCAGGAGGGGCCAGACCCATGCCTGGGGCGGCCGTGCCCTGCTCCACGCCCAGGGGGGACTCAGCGTGGACAGGGGCGTGACCCCGGGGGTACGGATCCCCTATGGCGAGGAGCCGGATCCCGCTAGTCACCTGCTGGCCCTGGCGCCCCACCACGGCTTTTATCACTCCGGGATCAGCGAGATCCTGACCCTGGATCCCACCATACGCCAGAACCCGCAGGCGCTGCTGCAACTCTGCAAGGGGGCCTTCGCCCTCGGCATGCGCGAATTCAGTGCCAACGTGGCGGACAGCGATCTGGTGCGGGTGACCGGCTATATGATCCGTAAGAGCGACGTGGCACGCTTCGCAGAGGAGGGGTCGCGGCTGCAGACCACCTGTCTTGGTGCCGAGGCGAGTGAAGTGACCGCCATTCGCCAGCGGACGCCGCGAGTGGTCGCCAATGAGTCGACAATCAGTCAGTACTGAGCCAAGTCCGATGGATGAAGCTCTGCTGACGCGCAGCGCCCTGGTGAGCAGGGTGCTGCCCTTCTCCTGCGTAGACGGGCCGGGCAACCGGCTGGTCTTGTTTCTGCAAGGGTGCAACTTCAGCTGCCCCGGTTGCCACAATCCCCACACTATCAGGCTGTGCGACGATTGCGGCGACTGCCTTGCGGTCTGCCCGAGTGGCGCCCTCGCCATGAGCGAGGGCAAGGTTCATTGGCAGGAGGCGCTCTGCACCGATTGTGACGCCTGTCTGGAGGCCTGCCCTCTCCACGCCACCCCCAAGACGCGCCAGATGTCGGTGGCCGAGGTGCTGGCCCTGCTGCGCCGCTATGGCCCGCTGCTCACCGGCGTCACCGTCTCCGGCGGGGAGGCGACCACCCAGTTGCCGTTCGTGATCGCCCTGTTCACGGCCATCAAGGCTGCGCCGGATCTGGCCCGTCTCACCTGCCTGCTCGACAGCAACGGATCCCTGGGGGAAACGGGTTGGCAGCGGCTGATGCCGGTGCTGGACGGCGCCATGATAGACCTCAAGGGGTGGCGCGAGCCTGTGCATCTGGCCCTGACCGGGCGGGGCCGCGAGCGTGTGCTGGCATCGCTGCAACTGCTGGCGCAGGCGGGCAAGTTGGCGGAGGTGCGGCTGTTGCTGGTGCCGGGGCGGAGCGATTTTCTCGATGCCACCGGCGCGCTGGAGGAAGCGTTGACGACCTTCTTGCTGTCGCTGGGGCCCGTGCCCATCCGCCTCAACGGCTTTCGCCACCACGGGGTGCGAGGGGAGGCGCTGTCATGGCCAGAAGCCGGGTCGGCTGACCTGACTGTGCTGGCCAACGCATTGAAGGCCAAGGGATTTGGGTCGGTGATGCTGCCTGCGATCTGAGCTCTGCGGCACGTAGGGAGGCTGTGACCCGATATGACGCAACTGTGAACTCTGTCTATAGGGGCTGTCCGAGGGGACGGCTAGAATGGGCAAACCGTCCATCACCAACAGATACCCATGAGTGAATCCAACGCCCTTTATCGAGTGCAGTTCATTTGTCACAGCGAGCGTTACGAAGTCTATGTAAGAGAGGTGAATCAGGGCCAGCTGTTCGGCTTCATCGAGATCGCCCACTTCGTGTGGGACAACCACACGGCGCTCATCGTCGACCCCAGCCACGAGAAGCTGAAGAGCGAATTTGCCGACGTCACCCGCACCCTTATTCCCATGCACCACGTGCTGAGGGTCGATCAGGTGCGCAAGCAGGGGGCCGCCCGCATCACCGAACTGGGCAACAACGTCACCTCTTTCCCAGGCCCCATCTATACCAAGAAGCCCTGAGTCCTGCCGCCAGGCATCATTGTGGGGCGTCCAGCTCCCGGGCCAGTTGCAGGATGCGCTGACGGAACCAGCGCAGGGCGGGATCTTCCCCCAGGGGGCCATACCACACCAGGCTGTGGGTCACGGCGCCGTAATCGAAGGGGACGGGGCGGCTCACCAGCCCCTGGGTACAAGCCCGGGTAGCCCAGCCCTTCACGGCCGTGAGAATGAGATCGCTCTGGCGCAGCAGGGCGGCGGCGCTGCCAAAATCCGGCAGGGTGGCCCCCAGTCTGCGCCGTACCTGGCGCTGGGCCAGACTCTGCTCGAAGAAGGGATCGGCCAGCTCCTGATCGCGAATGGCGATGTGGCGCCAGCTCAGGTAGGCATCGAGATCCCAGGAGCGCGTCAACGCCGGATGATCCGCGCGCATCAGGCAGACCAGCTCGTCCTCCCGCAAGGTTTCCCAGACGAGGCCGGGCTGATTGACCCCGGGCTGGCTCTGATCGTGGGGCAGGATCACGAAGTCGAGCTTGCCCGCCGCCAGAGCAGCCAGTCCCTGCTCGTCCTTGTTACGCACGACGGGCATCAGCCCCGGCACCTCCTGCATCAACTGACCCAGTACGGCCCCCATGGGCCAGATCATGCTGCTCTCCCTCATCGCCAGGTTCAGCTCCCCCTGCCAGTTGGCAGGGGCAAATCCTTCCTGGCTGGTGAGGCCGTTGAGCTCCCCCAGCAGGCGGCGCAGCGTCGGGCCGAGGCGTTCGGCAAACGGGGTCAGCAGCAACTGGTTGCCCTGGCGGTAGAGCAGTTGATCCCCCAGCAGTTCGCGCAACTGGTTGAGGGTCTTGCTGACGGTGGAGGGGGTGGTGCAGAGGCGCTCGGCGCTGCGGGTGACACTCTGGGTGTCGAGCAGCAGATGCAGGGTCACCAGGTGGCGACCGCCGAGGCGGGAGAGGGCAATGAGATCCATCACGGTTCCACGGGCAAGGGGACAAACGAAAAGCCCCGCCTGAGCGGGGCTTGCGGGCTTAGCCCTTGAGCACGGCGGCCATGGCGTCGGCCACGTAGTCGACGTTGCGGCTGTTGAGGCCCGCCACGCACATGCGACCGGAGCGAACCAGGTAGACGGCGAACTCTTCCCGAAGGCGGTCCACCTGCTCCGGCGTGAAGCCGGTGTAGCTGAACATGCCGCGTTGGTTGATGAAGTAACTGAAGTCGCGGCCCGGCACCTTGGCACTCAGCACCTCGAACAGCTTCTGGCGCATGGCCTTGATGCGGGTGCGCATCTCGGTCACCTCACCGACCCACATGGCGTGCAGGCTGGCGTCGTTCATCACCGCCGCGGTGATCTGGCCGCCGTGGGTGGGGGGGCTGGAGTAGTTGCGGCGCACGGTGGCCTTCATCTGGCCCAGCACCCGGCTCGCCTCTTCGGCATCCTGGCAGATGACCGACAGGCCGCCGCAGCGCTCGCCGTAGAAGGAGAGGTTCTTGGAGAAGGAGTTGCTGACGAAGAAGCTGACACCGGCGGCCACCATGGCGCGGATGGCATAGGCATCCTCTTCCAGCCCGTCACCGAAGCCCTGATAGGCGATGTCCATGAAGGGGATCAGGTTCTTCTCGACCACCAGGGCGATCACCTGGTCCCACTGGGCACGGGAGAGATCCACCCCGGTCGGGTTGTGGCAGCAGGGGTGCAGCAGCACGATGCTTTTCGCAGGCAGGCTGCTCAGGCAGTCGATCATGGCGTCGAACTGCACGCCGCCGGTGGCCGCATCGTAATAGGGGTAGTCGTGCACCTTGATGCCGGCCCCCTCGAACATCGCCTTGTGGTTGTCCCAGGTGGGATTGCTGACCCACACCTCGGAGGTCGGGAAGTAGCGCTTGAGCAGATCGGCACCGATCTTCAGGGCGCCGGAGCCGCCGATGGTCTGGATGGTGGCGATGCGACCCGCCTTGACCGCTTCGTGCTCGGCGCCAAACAGCAGGTGCTGCACCGCGGTGCGGTAGTTGGCGGCGCCTTCCATCGGCTGGTAGGGGCGCGGGGCCGGGGCGGCGGCGCGCTGCGCTTCGGCCTGCTGCACCGACGGCAGCAGCGGAATGCGGCCCTGCTCGTCGTAATAGAGGCCGATCCCCAGGTTCACCTTCTGCTCGCGGGTATCTTTGTGGAAGGTCTCGACTAGCGTCAGTATGGGGTCGCCAGCATAGGCATCGACGTGTTCAAACATGGGGGGTCCTTGAAGTTGACTGTCCAATTCGGCCGGCCATCAGCCGGGCCGATATGATGGCGCAATCCAGAGGTGGCCTCAAGTTGTTCGAGATGGCGACAGGGCTGACAAAGTCTGTCGCAGTGGTAAGCGCGGGGCCCTTGTCAGGATCCTGCATCCCGTCTGCACGTTCCCCCCATTTTGTCAGAGAAGGCTGCCTTATCGGGATCGTTTGGATAATATATGGATACATACGGCCCCTCTCATTCCCCTTACACCCATCCGGGGGAGTCAGGTTCAGCGCCACCTGAGACAAATTAATAGTTGCATAATAGTCAGGCTATTCTTTTGACAACCATTGCAGTGTGCCCGGCCCCTTCGGGGGGCCCACGATAACAGGTGACTCATCGCCGATGACCCGACACGTTTCTGATGCCGATTCTCCCTGGCTGGACTGGCACGGCCTGGGTGGCTGGAATGTCTATTTTCTTGCCAAGTTCGCCCTGCTCTGGGCGGGCTACCTCAATTTTCACCCGCTGATCAACCTGGTGTTTGCCGCCTTCCTGATCTTTCCCCTGCCAAGGGCCGGGTGGCGCCGTGCGCGGCACTGGCTGGCGTTGCCGGTGGGGGCGGGGATCTTCTATCACGACACCTGGTTGCCGGGGATAGAGAGCATTCTCGATCAGGGCAGCCAGGTCTTCTCCTTCACCCTGGACTACTGGCTGGAGCTGCTCGGGCGCTTCATCAACTGGGAGATGGTGGGTATCGGCTTCGTGATGCTGACCCTCTACCTCTTCATCGCCCAGTGGCTGCGCTTCACCCCCTGGATCCTGCTGGCGCTGCTCTGGCTCTGGGTCTCGCCCCAGGTGAGCAATCCCTTCGCGAGCAGCAAGGGGGCGAGCGAGCACGTCGTGAACACGTCCCGGGAGGAGACCCGCCCCTCAGTGCTGCCCATGGAGGAGCAGCTTGACCAGAGTGCCCCGCCGACCAACGAGAACCTCAACGCCTATCTCGATGACTTCTATCGGGAGGAGCAGGAGAGACTGGTGCACTTCCCGGAGAGCCTGCCAGCCCAGGCGACCCCCTTCGATGTGCTCATCATCAATGTCTGCTCCCTGGCCTGGCGTGACGTGGAGGCGAGCGGCCTGACCGGGCACCCGGTCTGGTCCCACTTCGACATTCGCTTCAACCGCTTCAACTCCGCCACCTCCTACAGCGGCCCGAGCTCCATTCGCCTGCTGCGGGCCAGTTGCGGGCAGACCAGCCACCAGGGGCTCTATGTGACGGCGCCGAAGCAATGCCTGCTGTTCGAGAACCTGGCCCAGCTCGGCTTTGCCAAACAGGTGGCCATGGATCACTCGGGGGATTTTGGCAACTACCTGACCGGCCTGCAGCAGTATGCCGGGCTGGATGTGACCCCCATGGACAAGAAGGGGCTGGCCCATGATCTCGCCTCCTTCGATGGCGAGCCCATCTATCGCGGGGATGCCCTGTTCGGCCGCTGGCTGAACGAGCGGACACAGAGTCAGGCGGCACGCAACGTCACCTTCTTCAACCTCATCGCCCTGCACGATGGCAACCGCTATGTGGCGAGCCGCCAGATAGCGCCCTACAAGGCGAGGCTCAAGACCCTGCTGGATCAGCTGGACGACTTCATGACGACGCTGGAGCAATCCGGCCGCAAGGTGGCCGTGGTGATGGTGCCTGAGCACGGCGCCGCTCTCACCGGCGACAAGATGCAGATGGCCGGGCTGCGGGACATTCCCAGCCCGAGCATCACCCAGGTGCCGGTGGGGGTTGCCCTGCTCGGTACCAAGGCGCCCCACGAAGCGACCCGCAACGTGGACACCCCCAGCAGCTTCCTGGCGGTATCAGAACTGGTCTCTAGGCTGGTGGGGAAGGATGTGTTCGGGAGCGAGACCATCGATTGGGATGCCCTGCTGGGCGACCTGCCGCAGACCCCGTCGGTGTCCGAGAACCAGGGCTCGGTGGTGATCGAATATCAGGGCAAGTACCACATCAAGCTGGGGCAGGGGGACTGGGTCCCCTATCCCCAATGAGACCGGAAGTGACGATGCGCAGCGAACGGCAATCAGACATGCAGACCCCCTTCGGCGTCCCGGTGGAGGGCACGGTGATCAATGACGTGGCCATGGTCCAGCAGGCCTTTGGTGTCAGCCTCTCCTATCAGGATATTGCCGCCAGGGAGCGGCTCGCCGCCTTGTGCGCACGCTTCCCCCTGCTGGCGGAGGTGGCAGTGAAAGGGCCCGAGGGGACTGGCGAGGGGAGGTCTGCATGAAGGCGATCGCCCTGCAGGGGATCCGGGGAGGCGTGGGGACCACCGCCATCGTGGCCGGACTGGCCCAGGCTGCCCATGAGCAGGGGGCAAGGGTGCTGGCGGTGGATCTCTGCCCGGACAACCAGCTTGGCATCCACCTTGGCCTGCCCCATGACGATCCGGGAGGCTGGAGCCGGCTGACCCAGCCGGCGCGGGAGTGGCGAGGTGCGCTTCACCGCCGGGAGGAGGGACTGGATCTGCTCTCCCATGGCGGGGGGGAGGGGGCGTCGGCCGAGTGGCTGGCGGGGATCGATGGCTATGATCTGGTGCTGCTGGATCTGCCCCTGGGCATGGCCCCCGTCATCCCCTGCAGGCGCTTGCTGGTGGTCAATGCGGATGCCAACTGCCATGTGCGGCTTCACCGCCACCCCTGGGCGGCCGATGAGCGTCTGCTGGTGACCCAGTTCTCCAGCCAGCGGGCCCTGCAGCAGGGGTTGCTGGATCTCTGGCTGGCAGGGGGGCTCCCTCTGCTCAATCTTCATCTGCACAGGGACGAAGCCATGGCGGAGGCCATGGCCGCCAAGCTGCCGGTCGGCCGCTATGCGCCCACCAGTCTGGTTGCCCACGAGCTGGCCGCTCTGGCGACCTGGTGTCTGGCAGAGGGGGAGGTGCCCCGATGAGAGTGCGGCTGCTGACGCCGGCTGCGGGCCTCTGGTGCTCGCAGCGCTATCGCGCACTGCGCGAGCGGGGGGCTTCCCGCCCGGGGGCGGCCGCATTGACCCTGGGCTGGCTGCTGGCCTGGGCTCTCTTCCCCCTCGAGCGTCATGGCTGGCAATGGGTGCTGGGCCATGCCCGGGGGCTCTATCCCCAGCTGACGCACCCCCGGGTGGGGGATCCCCTGCGCGTTCTGTTGCAGAGCCTCTGGATGATAGTGCGTCGCCCACAGCCCATCCCTCTGCGCTGGCCCGCCTCCTGGCAGCGGATCTGGCACCGGGGCACACAGACTCTCGGCGCCTTCCTGGCCCGGCAGGAGGAGAAAGGGCTGGCCGCCGCCAGGGCCACGCCCCGCGAGGCACGCTGGAAAAGCGTGCTGCTCTGCGTGGTGGCCGGGAGCCTCTCCCTGATCTGCGTCACCCAGCCGTTCACCCTGCAGGCGCAACTGGTGTTCGTCCTCCTGCTGGCGGCCATGGCCTTCATCCTGCGGGCCGTGCCGGGCCGTTATCCCATGCTGATGATGATGGTGCTCTCCCTCACCATCTCCTGCCGCTACATCTGGTGGCGCTACACCTCGACCCTCGACTGGTTCGACCCCGTCAGCCTGGCCTGCGGCCTGCTGCTGCTGGCCGCCGAGACCTATGCCTGGCTGGTGCTGCTGCTCGGCTACTGGCAGACCGCATGGCCCCTGCACCGCCCTCCGGCACAACTGCCGGCGGATCCGGCCCAGTGGCCCAGCGTGGATCTGATGATCCCCACCTACAACGAGGATCTCGCCATCGTGAAGGGGACTGTCTACGCCGCCATGGGGCTCGACTGGCCCGCCGACAAGCTGACCATCTGGCTGCTTGACGACGGGGGGCGGGCGGCGTTTCGCGACTTCGCCGAGGAGGCCGGGATCCGCTATGTGGCCCGGTCGACCCATGAGCACGCCAAGGCGGGCAACATCAATCACGCCCTCAAGATGGCCACCGGGGAGCTGGTCGCCATCTTCGACTGTGACCACCTGCCGACCCGCTCCTTCCTGCAGATGACCGTGGGCTGGTTCTACCGGGATCCCCGTCTGGGCGTGGTCCAGACCCCCCACCACTTCTTCTCCGCCGATCCGTTCGAACACAACCTGCAACGGTTTCGCAAGATGCCGAACGAGGGGGCTCTCTTCTACGGCCTGGTCCAGGATGGCAACGACATGTGGGACGCCAGCTTCTTCTGCGGATCCTGCGCCGTCATCAAGCGCACTGCCCTTGACGAGATCGGCGGCATCGCGGTGGAGACGGTCACCGAGGATGCCCACACCTCCCTGCGGCTGCACCGCCTCGGCTACACCTCGGCCTATATCCGGATCCCGCTGGCGGCGGGGCTGGCCACCGAAAGCCTCTCTGCCCACATCGGTCAGCGCATCCGGTGGGCGCGCGGCATGGTGCAGATCCTGCGTCTGGACAACCCCCTCTTCGGCAAGGGGCTCAAGCTGGGGCAGCGGCTGTGCTACTTCAATGCCATGCTGCATTTCCTCTCGGGCATACCGAGGCTCATCTTCCTGACGGCGCCGCTCGCCTTCCTTATCCTGCACGCCTACATCATCTATGCCCCGGCGGCGGCCATCGCCCTCTACATGTTGCCGCACATCTTCCACAGCGCTCTGACCAACTCCCGGTTGCAGGGCAAGGTGCGCCACTCCTTCTGGGGCGAGGTCTATGAGACGGTGCTGGCCTGGTACATCGCCAGGCCGACCACGGTGGCGCTCTTTGCACCCCACAAGGGGACGTTCAACGTGACTGCCAAGGGGGGGATGACGGAGGAGGTGTTCCTCGATCTGTCGGTCTCCCGCCCCTATCTGCTGCTGATCCTGCTCAATCTGTGCGGGCTGGGGTTCGGCCTCTGGCGCATCGGCACCGGCCCTGCCGACGAGGTGCCGACCCTGATCCTCAGCATGATCTGGACCCTCTACAACATGACCATACTGGGCGGCGCCCTGGCGGTGGCCTTCGAGTCGCGGCAGGTCCGTGCCAACCCCAGGGTGGAGATGGTGATGCCGGCGGCCATCAGGCTGGCGAACGGTCACCTCTACCCCTGTACCGTCAGGGATTACTCCAACGGGGGGGTCGGGGTGCTGCTCGAGGCGCCCCTGCCCCTGGCCGACAAGGAGAGGGTCTGGTTGCTGCTGCGCCATGACCAGCGGGAGCAGGCGTTCGCCGCCAAGGTGCAGCGGGTGTTCGGCTGCAAGCTGGGACTGGAGCTGGAGCCCATGGCGCAGGCACAGCATGTCGAGTTCATCCAGTGCACCTTCGCCCGGGCCGATACCTGGTCCCTGTGGCAGCAGCGTCTGGGCAAGGATCGCCCCCTCCACAGCCTGATCGACATTACCCTGCTCGGCTGGGGGGCTTACTGGCGTCTGGCCCGTACCTCACCCATCGGCTTTGTTTGTATCCTCCTCGAGAAGCTGGCTCGCTGGCTCCTCTCCTTCGTTCCCCGTCGCGTCTCCCCAGATTTCCGGGCCGGGACTCCGACCTCACAGACAGTGAAAGGATGATGAAACCACAACGCTACCTTATTCCTCTCCTGCTGATGGCGCAGGGTGCGACCGCCGCCGAGGCCGTCGGCCCCCTGCCGCCCGTTCCCGCTCCGGTGCGCACCCAGGGGATGAGCTTCGAACAGATGGCATCATCGCCAGGCACCCTGTCCCTGCGCGGCAATGCGCCAGACGGACTGGCCGACTTCACCGTGCGGCGGGACGAGGTGGTGACCCGGGCCACCCTGGATCTGAACTTCACGCCATCGCCCTCCCTGCTGCCGCTCATCTCCCAGGTCAAGGTCTATCTCAATGACGAGCTGATGGGGGTGACGGCCCTCAACCAGGATCAGATGGGGACGATGACCCATGCCAGCATCGAGCTGGATCCCCGCTATGCCAAGGATTTCAACCGCCTCAAGGTGAGCTTCGTCGGCCACTATCGGAAAGTGTGCGAGAACCCGGCGAGCGATACCCTCTGGCTCAACGTCAACCGGGACAGCCAGCTGACCCTGCAGTTGCAGACCCTGCCGGTGCGCAACGAGCTCTCCTTCTTCCCCATGCCGTTCCTCGATGTGCGGGACAATGGCAAGCTGACTCTGCCCATGGTGTTCACGGGCTCAGTGCCCCCGGAGCAGCAGCAGGCGGCGGCGGTGCTGGCCTCCTGGTTCGGCACCAAGGCCCAGTGGCGGGGCCAGCATTTCCCGGTGCTCATCAACCAGTTGCCGGATCGCAACGCCGTGATCTTTGCCACCAATGACGCGCGCCCCGATTTCCTGGTGGACTATCCCGAGGTGAAGGGGCCCACCATCGACATGATCAGCTCCCCCGACAACCCCTATGTGAAGCTGCTGCTGATCCTGGGGCGGGATCAGCAGGATCTGCTGACGGCGGTGCAGGGGCTGGCGCGAGGCGATGTCATGCTGCGTGGCCAGAGCGTCATGGTGGACGAGGTGAAGCCGCTCTCCCCGCGTCAACCCTACGACGCCCCGAACTGGGTGCGACTGGATCGCAAGATGCGCTTTGACGAGCTCACGGAGTACCCGGGCCAGTTGCAGGCAACGGGGCGCACGCTGTGGCCCATGAGCCTGACGCTGCGCCTGCCGCCGGATCTCTACCTGCTGGGGGAGAACGGCATCAGGACGGAGCTGAAGTATCACCACACCTCGCCCACCCTGCGCGACGGTTCCCGGCTGGATGTGGCGGTCAACGGCCAGCTCATGAAGTCGTTCACGCTCGAGCCCGGCGAGGTCAAGAGTGAGCGGTTGCTGACCCTGCCGCTCTGGTTTGCCGACGACGGCGACACCATGGCGCTGCGCATGCCCGGGCTCAAGACCACCCAGGCCAACAGCCTGAGCTTCTCGTTCGAGTATGCCCAGCAATACATGGGAGGAACGGAGGATGGCCGTTGCGACCTAGTGATGCCGCCTGCCCATCAGGTGCGCATCGACGAGGGCTCCACCATCGACTTCACCGGCTATCGCCACTTCATCGAGATGCCCGACCTCAAGGCGTTCGCCTATGCCGGCTTCCCGTTCAGCCGGATGGCGGATCTCGCCGACACCCAGATTGTCATGCCGGCCAGACCCCATCCCGGGCAGATCACCACCTTGCTCGATGCCGTCGGTGCCATCGGGGCCGAGACCGGGTATCCGGCGCTCTCCCTGCAGGTTCTGGACGACTGGGAGCGGGCGCGCACTGCGGATCGGGATACCCTGCTCATCGGCACCCTGCCGGAGGAGTTTCGAGGGGATCTGGCTCCCGACGCCCTGCTGCAATCCACGCGCAGCTGGGTCAACGAGCCAACCCGCCAGCACAAGGGGGATCTGCTGCACACCATGGCCGATCGCCAGCCCCAGGCCCGGGTGGGCATGACGGGCAACCGGGCCATCGCCGTCATCCTGGGGCTGCAATCGCCGACCCATGATCAGCGCAGCCTGGTGGCCTTGCTGGCGGATGGGCCGGCGGGGGTCACATTGCTCAATGAGGCCCTGCAGACCCGGCCCCTGCGCGATCAGGTAGCAGGCTCGGTGGCCATCATCCGGGAATCCGGGGTGAAGAGCCTGGTGGTGGGGGATCGCTACGAGGTGGGCTACCTGCCGTGGTGGGAGCGTCTCTGGCAACTGTTTGCCCGTTATCCGGTGCGTCTTGCCGGGCTGACCCTGCTCTGCATGCTGTTACTGGGCTGGGGCCTGCGGGTGCTGCTTGCCAGTGCCAGTCGCCGCCGTCTGAAGGAAGATTAAGAGATGACTCAGATGAAAAATGTCTGTGGTGCCCTGCTCCTCTGGGCCCTTTGTTCCCTCCCGGCGCAGGCCGTCTGCCACTGGCCGGAGTGGGATCACTTTCGCCAGCACTACATCAGCGAAGAGGGCAGGGTCATCGACCCTGCCGACGGGCACCGCATCACCACCTCGGAAGGCCAGAGCTATGCCCTCTTCTTCGCCCTGGTCAACGATGACAGGGAGACCTTTGCCCGCCTGCTCGACTGGACGGAGCGGCAGCTCGCCCGCGGGGATCTGACCGGCTTCCTGCCATCCTGGCTCTGGGGCAGGCAGCAGGACGACAACTGGGGCGTGCTGGACGCGAACAGCGCGTCGGATTCGGATCTCTGGATAGCCTACAGCCTGCTGGAGGCGGGTCGCCTGTGGGACAACCACAGCTACTCTGCCCTCGGCACCCTGTTGCTGCGCCGTATCGCCCGGGAAGAGGTCGCCACGCTGCCGGGTCTCGGCCCCGTGTTGCTGCCCGGGGCGAAAGGCTATGAGGGGGAGGGAAGCTGGACCCTCAATCCCAGCTATCTGCCTCCACAACTGCTGGCCAGATTCGCCTCCTTCCAGGGGCCCTGGGGCGAGATGCGGGCCCTCTTGCCCAAGCTGTTGCAGGAGAGTGCGCCCCGTGGCTTTGCCCCGGACTGGGTGGACTGGCAGGCCGACAAGGGATGGCAGGTGACGGCGGACAAGGGCGACACCGGTGGCTATGACGCCATCCGCGTCTATCTCTGGCTCGGCATGCTGAGCGAGGAGGATCCCGCCAGGGCTTCCCTGGTGGCCCATTTTGCCCCCATGCTGGCGCAGCTGACCGAATCGGGTCATCTTCCCGAGCGGGTCTCCAGCCAAAGTGGTCAGGTTCAGGGCAAGGGGCCGAGCGGCTTTGCTGCCGCCCTCCTGCCCCTGTCACGGGGCTTGCCGGCGCAGGTCACCTTGCGCAAGCAGGTCTCCGATCACGGGCTGGATGCGAATGCCTACTACGGCAGCGTGCTGACCCTGTTCGGCGCAGGCTGGGATCAGGGGCGTTATCGCTTTGCCGCCGACGGTACCCTGCAGCCGGATTGGAGCGAGTCATGTCAGGCAGAGTGACCCTGGGGTGCCTGCTCGCCTGCCTGATGAGCGGAGCCCTGGCGCAAGGGACGGTACAGCCGGTGGCCTGGCTGCTGGAGCAGGTCAGGATTGGCGAGGCTCGTGGGCGGGAAGATCTCGTCAGCAACAGCCTCTATTCTCTCTCCCTGGTGGAGCCCGATCATCCGGAGCTGCTGGCAGCCCAGGCCCGTCAGGCCCTGCGCCAGGGCAAGGTCAAGGAGGCCGGGACACTGCTGGCCCGCCTTGGCAAGCAAGACCCCGACTCTGCGCTCTATCGTCAGGGCATGGCCAACCTGGCCCTGAACGAACCGGCCAGGCGCCAGCAACTGCAACAAGCCAGGCTGCTGACCAGCGCCGGCAGGCTGGAGGAGGCCGAGCGTCTTTATCGCTCCCTGTTCTCCGGTGATTTGCCCCCCAATCTCGACGTGGCGGTGGATTATGCCCTGTTGCAGACACGGATCCCGGCCATGAAGGCAAAGGGGCTGGCGGCCCTGGAGGCACTCAACCGGCAATATCCGGGTGAGCCCAGAGTGCGGGGCGGGCTGGCTCGCCTCTATCTGGCGGAGGGTCGGCGCCAGGGGGCGCAGAACCTGTTGCGCGAGATGGCGCGAGACCCCTATCAGCGGGACGAGGCCGCCGAGATCTGGCTCGCGGACATCGAATCCCTGCCCATCGGTCCCGGGAGCATCGCTGCCTTGCAGGAGTACATGGTGCTCTTTGGCGAAGGGGATACCACCAAGGCGGAACAGCTGCTCGCTACCCAGGAGGAGAAGTGGGCCTCGCCTGCCTATCGTGCACGCCAGTCGGCGCTCGCAAGCACGGCGGGAGGTAGTGCCTCCATCTCCCGCTTGCAGCGTGCCCTGGCTGCCAACCCGGGGGATCCCGAACTCATGGGGGCCCTTGGGCAGGCCTACTCCCGCAACGATCAACGAGCGCTGGCCATCGCCCAGTTTGAACGGGTGCTGGCACACCCCGAGGTGACCGAGAAGGACAAATGGCGCAGCCTGCTGGCCACCAACCGCTACTGGCTGCTGGTGAGCCAGGGGCGCAGCGCCCTGGAACGGGAGCAGTGGGATGAGGCGGCGACCCTGTATCGCCGTGCCATCGCCCAGGATGGGCGTGAGCCCGAAGCCTGGCTGGGGCTCGGAGACAGCGAGCGTGGCCGTCATCGCGATGCCGACGCGGAGTCCGCCTATCGCAAGGCGCTCGCCATGGGGAGCGCGCGGGAGCGGGCCCTGGCCCGCCTGTTCGATCTCTACAAGGAGCAGGATCCGGCACGTGCCCTGGCCCTGCTGGAGCAGCAGGGCACCCCCGGGATGCAGGCCGAAGGGCGGCGGCTCAAGGCCGGGCTGTTGCAGGAGGAGGCCGATCAGCTTGATCGGGCCGGCAAGGTGGCGGCGGCGCTGCGCCTTCGCGAGCAGGCACTCGCGCTGACCCCGGAAGAGGTGTGGCTGGCCTATCGAGTGGCCGATACCCGGGCCCGCCTCGGGGAAGCCGGGAGCGGGGAGCGGCTCTTGCGGGAACGGCTGGCGGTGCACCCGCAGGATGCCACCCTGCGCTACGCCACCGCACTCTATCTCTCGGGGCAGGACAAGATGGTGGAGGCGAGAGGGGTGCTGGCCGCCATCCCTAGGTCCGGCTGGACACAGGACATGAATGCGCTGGATCGGCGCCTCGCCCGTGACGAGGTGCTCGCCAGGGCGAGGGCGCGTCACGAGGCCGGGGATGATGAGGGGGCCGAACGCCTGCTTCAGCCGTTGCAGCCGGATGAAGAGGCGAGTCTGATGCTGGCGGAGTGGGCCACGGATCGGGGGGCCTATGCACTGGCGGAGCAGCGCTATCAGGAGGTGCTTGCCCGCACGCCGCAACAGCCCGAGGCCAGGCTCGGCATGGCCGAACTGGCCCAGGCCAGGGGCGATCTGGCAAAGGCCCGTCACTGGCTGCCCGCCTGGCCGGTCAGCCCGCTGCCCCCGGAGGGGGCCAACTACTACCGCCGGGTAGCCAATCTCTATCAGGCGCTGGGAGAGGGCGAGACAGCCCGCGCCATCTTCACCGACTACGAACCCCTGGTGGCGATGCAACCAGCCTCCCAGCAGACGGCGCTGTTCTGGCGCGATGCCGCCCGCCAGCGCGTTGCCGAGCATGATGTGGAAGGGGCTCTGGTGCGGGATCGCAAGGGGCTGGTGGCCGCAGGTCTGGCCCCCCGCGAGGATCTGGAGGGGGGCGAGCTGACCCGGCTGGCACGCAGTCAGGATGGGGAGGGGTGGCTGGCATCCGGCCTGCGCAGCGATCTTGACAGACATTACCGGCAGAGTCAGACCACCTTCTCCCTCGACAGCGATTACTGGGGCTCCAGCGGTACCGGGGGCTACTCGGATCTGCGGGCGCTGACCCAGATGGCGCAACTGGATACGCCGCTGGCCGGTGGTACCGTCTTCGGCCGTCTTGAACTGGTCGACATGGATGCCGGAGATCTGCCGGACTCCCCTTACCGTGCGCAGTTCGGTACCTGCGCGGCCAGGGACTGTCGCGGGGACGCGCACCAGCAGAGCCGGGGCACCACCCTGGCGGCAGGCTGGCAGCGGGGGGCCTGGGCGTTCGATCTGGGGACCACGCCCCTCGGTTTCGAGGTGGTGGACTGGGTCGGGGGCGCCACCTTGACCGGTGACTGGCACACGCTGGGGTGGGGGATGACCCTCTCGCGTCGGCCCGTCAGCAGCTCGCTGCTCTCCTATGGGGGAACGGTGGATCCGGGCACGGGCATCAGCTGGGGCGGGGTGCGGGCGAACGGGATCCGCCTCGATCTCAGCCGGGATCTGGGAGGGGCAGTCGGGTTCTGGGGCAGCGCCCAGCAGCACCTGCTGACCGGCAAGAACGTGCCCGACAACTGGCGCACCCGGCTCATGGGAGGGGGCTATTACAAGTTCGTCAACGAGACCCATCGCCGTGCCAGCGTGGGGCTCAGCACCATGCTGTGGCACTACCAGCAGGATCTGGGGGGCTATACCCTGGGGCAGGGGGGTTATTACAGCCCGCAGGGGTACTTCTCGCTCTCGGTGCCGGTCAGCTACCGGCAGCGTACCCCGGACTGGTCATGGGAGCTGGGGGGATCGGGATCCTGGTCCTACGCCCGAACCGACGACAGCCGTCGCTACCCGCTGGAAGGCCTGCTGCCCGCCGGTTTGCCAGACAGAAATGCGCCTGTGAAAGGGGGCAGTAGCAGTGGATTCGGCTACACCCTGAATGGCGTGGTGGAACACAGGCTGACGGAACACTGGCGCATCGGTGGCCGGGTGGACATCCAGCAGGCGGATGACTATGCCCCCAGCCATGTCACCCTGTTCCTGCGCTACACTTTCAAGCCCTGGCAAGGGGATCTCGACATGCCGCCAAGGCCTCTCACCCCCTACGCGGACTTCGACTGACAGAGGCGCCCGTCATCACCGGGCGCCCTTATTTCAGATAGGAACGCAGTACCCTCACCACCTGATCCAGATCGTCCAGCCGTTCGGCATGGGTCGCCTCCTCGGCGCCAAGATGCTCGCGCATGTGCCCCTCCAGCACCTCCAGCATCAGGCCGTTGACGGCGCCGCGGATGGCGGCGATCTGCTGCAGGATGGCGGCGCAGTCTGTTTCCTGTTCCAGGGCGCTCTCCAGGGCGCCGGTCTGCCCCTTGATGCGCCTGACCCGTGCCAGCAGCTTCTTCTTGTCGTGAACCGTGTGTGACATGCAGGATCCTCTCGATCAATAAAACTATACTGGGGTATAGTATATAGCATCCTCGTTTTCAGGAGAAATCCATGCCATCCCTCGCCTCATCCCACTGCCACCACCCCGTCGTCCACGAAGGGAATCCCCTGGCCGAACAGAAGACCCGCTGGGCCGTGCTGCTCACCGTCGTCATGATGGTGGCGGAGATCGGTGGCGGCTGGTTCTACAACTCCATGGCGCTGCTGGCCGACGGCTGGCACATGAGCTCCCATGCCCTGGCCCTCGGCCTCTCGGTGCTGGCCTATCGCGCTGCCCGCCACTTCGCGCGGGATCACAGGTTCAGCTTCGGTACCTGGAAGATAGAGGTGCTGGGGGGCTTCAGCAGCGCCCTGCTGCTGGTGGGGGTGGCGGGGTTGATGCTGTTCGAGTCGGTGGCCAGGTTGCTGGACCCCAGCCCCATCCATTATCAGCAGGCGATCGGCATTGCCCTGCTGGGCCTGCTGGTGAATCTGGCCTGTGCCTGGCTGCTCAGGGACGATCACGGCCATCACCATGGTCACGACCACCATCACGGTCATCACGACCACTCGCACGATCACCACCACGGCCATCAGGATCTCAACCTGCGCGCCGCCTACCTCCACGTGCTGGCGGACGCGGCCACCTCGGTGCTGGCGATTCTGGCGCTGGTGGGAGGCATGTTGTGGGGGGCGGACTGGCTGGATCCCCTGATGGGCATCGCCGGGGCCGTGCTGGTGGCGGTGTGGGCCAGGGGGCTGCTGCGTGATACCGGGCGCGTCTTGCTGGATGCGGAGATGGATGCGCCCCTGGTGGACGAGATCCGCGAGGTGATCGCCGAGCTGCCTGGCGCCGAGATCCGCGATCTGCACGTCTGGCGGGTGGGGCAGATGCAGTATGCCGCCGCGATGTCGTTGCAGATGACAACCCCGGTCCCGGCACAGGTGATCCGCGAGCGCCTCGCCATCCACGAGGAGCTGGTGCACCTGACCATCGAAGTGTCTGCCGACTGACGCCCCTGGTGGGGGTCAGCGGGGAGGCTCGCTCCCCTGATCCTGCCAGAGGGAGCCCAGCATCAGCCTCAGCAGCAGTCCCGGCGGGTCGTCGAGCAGGCGGCCCGGCTCCAGCAGCAGGTGGCCGTCGGCACGAAAGCCCAGGCTGGCGTGGACCTTGCCTTCCTCGCCACACACCTGGAGGAGGCCGTTCAGGGAACCTCCCTCGCCGGGTTGACAGCGCAGCCGCAGCTCCCGTGGTTCCCCCAGCAGGGTGAAGGCGCGGGCGAGGGGCGGGCTCTCTTCATAATCCGGCCAGTTGAAGAAGTGATAGCGTTCGGCGAGCACGCCGGCCTGCTGGCAGAACTGATCGAACAACTGGGCAATGCCCTGATACTCCTGGTCCAGCCGCCTGGCCTGCTCCTCAATCCGTTTCATCACCCAGCCCCCTCTATCCATTTGATTGGACATTGATTTCGTCACTCGCTCCCCTCTTTCCGCTGGTATGGGCCGAAAGCGGTGCCAGGTCTGTGAGCGCGATCGAGTTTTCGTTATGAAAACGTTATCTTGTTGATGCGGATTGGTTTTTTTTGCCCATCCGCTCACATTTACGGCAATTCCCGCTGATTAATATGACACCGCTCGGCAATGACCGGGTACTCGGATATCGAGACTAACTACAGCGGGAATTATAAAAAAATGGATATGAAAAAGACCAAAGTGGCGCTGGTAACAGCCTCACTGCTCGCGCTTTTGTCAGGCTGTAACGACAACAGTTCTTCTGCTCCTGCCCCTCAGGATGAGCCCGTCGCTCGTCTTCCCAACGTCCAGCCCCCGGCCGAACTGCTGACGGCCGGCCCCGACGAAGCGGTCATCGCCCTGGTGGATACCCAGACCAGCGCGGCGCGCGGTGTCACCGGCCCGTTCGCCAGCCACAGCCTGCACCTGTGGAACAACGACGCCTGCAACTCGACCTCGGAGGGCGGCCTCAACACCGGTTGGGATGACAAGAGCAAGACGCCGTCCGCGGCGGACAGTTTTGGTCCGGCCTGGGTCGTGCCGCTCTCCAAGATGGAAGGCTGCATCAACTTCATCGCCCGCAACGGCGATCTCGCGAACCTGACCGGCAGCGACATGAAGGTGGTCTTCAGTGATCACCCGGATCGCACCGTGGCCATCGTCGCCGGCAAGAACGAGATCTTCGGCAGCCGGGCGGAAGCCTTCACCGCCGCCTTCGGCGTGGCGGGGGCCAGTGCCCATCTCATCGACGACAACACCCTGATTTGGCAAGGGGGCAAGGACAAGCCCTATGTGCGCCTCTACTACACAGAGTCAGGCACCATCACCGCAAACAGCGAGGGTGTATTCGATTTCCCCTACCTCAAGCTGACCCCGACCAGCCTGACCGAAGAGCAGCAGGCCAAATACCCGCACCTCAAGGATGCCGCCGCCTTCGCCCTGCCTGCGGGGAAAGATCTCAAGCCCCTGCTCAAGGGTGAGCTGGTCGCCATCGGGACCGATGCGGACGGCATCCTGCAGGGGGCGACCCTGGTGCAGAGTGCCGGTGCCCTGGATGCCCTTTACAGCGAAGCGGCCACCAAGCTGGCCTACGGCGCCGTGGTGGAGGGGGGCAATGTCACCTTCCGGCTCTGGGCACCGACCGCCAAGTCGGTCAAGCTGGCGCTGTTCGACGAGCAGCACAAGTCGCTTGGCGAGCGCGCCATGACCCTGGACGAGGCCAGCGGCAGTTGGAGCGTGCAGGGGGGCAGCGATCTTGTCGGCAAATACTACCGCTACGATATCCAGGTCTATCACCCGGTCAGCCGCAAGCTGGAATCCTATCAGGTGACCGACCCCTACTCCCTGAGCCTGGCGATGAACTCCGAGTTCAGCCAGGTGGTGGATCTCGACGATCCGGCCCTCAAGCCGGAAGGCTGGGACAGCCTCAAGGCGCCCCACAGCCAGAAGAACCCCGCCGACATCACCATTTATGAGGCCCACGTCCGGGATCTGACCGGCAACGACGAGTCGACGCCGGTGGATCACCGCGGCAAGTTCCTCGGGCTGACCGACAGCGACAGCGTGCCCGTCACCCACCTGAAATCCCTGGCCAAGAGCGGCGTCAGCCACCTGCACCTGCTGCCGGTGTTCGACATCGCCACCGTCAACGAGGATCCGGCCAAGGTGGCCAACATCGGTGATGACTTCAGCAAGCTGTGCGAGGTCAATCCCGAGGTCAAGAACTCCAGGTTTGCCAGCCACTGTGGTGGCGGCGAGACCATCGAAGCCGTGCTCGGTGATCTGCAAGCCAGCGACAGCAAGGAGAACCCCGTGGTGCAGGAGCTGTACGGCTATCTGCGCGGGGTGGACTCCTTCAACTGGGGCTATGACCCCTACCACTACACCACCCCGGAAGGCTCCTACGCCACCAATGCGGAGGGGACGACCCGGATCAAGGAGTTCCGCGAGATGGTGCAGGCCATCAAGCAGAACATCGGCATGAACGTGGTGATGGACGTGGTCTACAACCACACCAACGAAGCGGGTCTCGGTTCCAAATCCGTGCTCGACAAGATTGTGCCCTGGTACTACCAGCGCCTCAATCCGGAGACCGGTTCGGTGGAAAACTCCACCTGCTGCTCCAACACGGCGCCGGAACACGCCATGTTCGCCAAGCTGATGGATGACTCCCTGGTCACCTGGGCACGGGACTACAAGATCGATGCCTTCCGCTTCGACCTCATGGGCCATCACCCGAAAGATCAGATGGTGCAGGCACTGGCCGAGGTGAAGAAGGTCAATCCGGACATGTACTTCTACGGCGAGGGGTGGAACTTCGGCGAGGTGCAGGATGACAAGCGGTTCGTGCAGGCGACCCAGAAGCACCTGGCCGGTACCGGCATCGGCTCCTTCTCCGACCGGCTGCGTGATGCGGTGCGCGGGGGCAGCCCGTTCGACGGCGGCGAAGCCATTCGCAAGACCCAGGGCTTTGGCAACGGCGCCCTGGTGGATGCCAACGAGCTGGACGGCGTCGATCTCGCCACCGCTCTGCATCAGTCCGATCTGGTGCGCCTCGGCATGGCGGGCAATCTCAAGGAGTTCGTGCTGACCGACAAGGACGGCATTCCGAAGAAAGGCTCCGACATCGACTACAACGGTCAACCGGCGGGCTATGCCCAGGATCCGATCGAAATCCAGAACTATGTCGACAAGCACGACAACCAGACCCTGTTCGACAACCTGGTGTACAAGGCACCCGCCGGGGCCGACCTGGTGCGGATGCAGGGGGTCTCTCTGGCGACCGCCATGCTGGGCCAGGGCATTCCCTTCACCCACGCAGGTGTCGAGCTGCTGCGTTCCAAGTCCATGGAGCGGGACAGCTACGACTCCGGTGACTGGTACAACCGGGTCGACTACGGCTTAAGTGACAATAATTTTGACAAAGGGCTGCCGCGCAAGGACAAGGACGAAGCCAACTACGAGCTGATCGAGCAGGTGCTCGGCCAGCACGCCAAGCCGGGTTCGGCCGAGATGCATCAGATGGTGAACTTCTACCAGGAGCTCTCCGAACTGCGTCAATCTTCTCGTCTGCTGCGTCTTGGCAGCGGCGCCGAGGTGATCAAGCGGGTCGACTTCCGCAATACCGGCCCTGAGCAGATCCCGGGTCTCATCGTGATGAGCGTGGATGACGGGGTGGGCGCCGGTGCGGATCTGGATCCGGCCATCGACGGCCTGGTGGTGATGATCAACGCCACCAATCAGCCCCAGAGCATCGGCGATTTCCGTGACGGCAAGGATCAGCCCATCGATCTGACCGGCATGGTCCTGAGCGGTGCCCACCGTGACTCCGACAGCATCGCCAGCGGGGCGGCCAATGACAGCGGTCAGCTGACCCTTGGCGCCTGGTCGGCGGCGGTGTTCGTCAAGCCGCAGAGCGGTGCCCAGGGCGCGGGGCTGCCGGTGAGCAAGAAGACGGATCTGAGCACCTTGCCTCCCTTCGGTGACACCGAGGTGTTCGTGCGCGGTTTCCTGAATCAGTGGGATCCGGTCAACAAGATGAACTTCAGTGGCAACTTCATCTATGAGTTCACCACCGAGGTGACGGCGGATCAGCTGGGGTCGACCCAGGTGAAGATCGCTGGCAACGAGTGGAGCGGCCCCGTCAATTACGGCAAGTGCAGCGATACCGACCAGCTTGCGACCGGCCAGGTCAATACGCTCTGTGCCAATGGCGGGGATCTGCCGTTCAACGTGGAGAAGGCTGGCACCTACAAGTTTGTCTTCACCGCCATGAACAAGGACAAGCCCACCCTGAGTGTCAGCTACACCGAACCGGCGCAGAGCTGCAAGGTGCTGGATACCGTCGCGGGCAATCCGCTCGGCTTCCCGCTCTATGTGCGCGGCAGTCTGAGCGACTGGAACGCCCAGCCGGCCTACCAGCTGAGCTACAAGGGGATGGAAGGTAACCTCGCCATCTATCAGGCCGCCTTCAACTACGCGGGCAGCTTTGACTTCAAGTTTGCCAACGACGATGGCAACTGGAGCAAGCAGTTCTTCGTGAAGGATGCCGGTGGCACCCTGATCGCACTGGAGCCCGAGCAGGTTTACCCGCTCCAGCACGGCGACGGTGGCATGGGCAACAACAGCATCACGCTGGAACAGGGTCTGTGGAGCTTCCTGGTGAAGGTTGACCCGACCCAGACTTCCGGCGAGGTGGGCAGCGTCATCATCCAGGAGTGCAGCGCCAAGTAAGTCTTTCCCATCGAGCCCGGGGCTGGCTCGGCAGCCCCGGGTTGAATTCCGCCTCGCCAAGGGCGGGATAACACCGAGAGAGTAAGCAAAGCGCGACTGCCGACCGGCAGCCGCGCTTTTTCTTTGCTCGTGGGCGAGGCAATAAAAAAGCCGCCCCGTTGGAGCGGCTGTTGGTTGTACCGTTAACGGCCGGCCTAGCGTTTTCGCAGCAGGCGCAGAGCGTTGGCGGTGACCAGGGCGGTGGCGCCGGTGTCGGCTAGCACCGCAATCCACAGGCCGGTGATGCCGAGCAGGCTGGTGACCAGGAAGATGGCCTTGAGCCCCAGCGCCAGCGCGATGTTCTGGTGGATGTTGGCCAGCGCCGCGCGGGAGAGCCGGATCATGGCGGCGACCCCGCCGAGCTGGTTGTGGGTCAGCGCCGCATCGGCGGTCTCCAGCGCCACGTCGGTGCCGCCTCCCATGGCGATGCCGATGCTGGCCCGCTTCATGGCCGGGGCGTCGTTGATGCCGTCGCCGATCATCGCGACTTTCTGGCTGAGGCCGAGCTTGGCGATCTCATCGACCTTGCCCTCCGGCAGCAGGCCGGCGCGCCAGCCCATGCCGAGCTCGCCGGCGATCGCCTCGGCGGCGCGGGGGTTGTCGCCGGTCAGCATGATGCTCTGCAGACCGAGCTGGTTGAGCTCTTGCAGCGCCGCAGCCGCTTCCGGCCGGATCTGGTCGCGCAGGGCCAGCAGGGCGGCCGGGGCGGCGTCGGGCTGACCGAGCACCACGACTGTCTTGCCTTGCAGCTCCAGGGCGGCGACCCGGCCCCGTGTTGCGTCATCGAGGGAGGCGACCCGACTCGGCGCCAGCAATTGCCAGAGGGCGCCGTCGATGCGACCCTCTACCCCCATGCCGGGCAGGGCGCGCAGCTCCTGGGCTGCCGCCAGGGCAAGACCCCGCTTCCCTGCCGCCGTCACCACGGCGCGGGCCAGCGGGTGGTGGGAGCCCTGCTCGATGGCCGCCGCCAGTGCCAGCAGGTCGGCCTCAGGCTGGCCATTGAGGCTCACCAGTTCGGTCAGCTGCGGCTTGCCCAGGGTCAGGGTGCCGGTCTTGTCAAAGGCCAGAGTATCGATGTGGGCGAGGCGCTCCAGCGCGGCGCCCCCCTTGATGAGGGCACCCTGCCGGGTGGCTGCCGCCAGTGCCGAGGTGACCGCCGCCGGGGTGGAGATGACCAGGGCGCATGGGCAGCCGATCAGCAGCAGCGCCAGCCCGCGATAGACCCACTCGTCCCAGCTCTGGCCGAAGGCGAGCGGCGGTACCAGCACCACCAGCAGGGCAACCAGCATCATGGCCGGGGTATACCAGCGGCTGAAGCGGTCGATGAAGCGCTCGATGGGCGCGCGCTGGGTCTCGGCCTCCTCGATGAGATGCAGAATGCGGTCGATGGCGTTGTTGCCGGGCTCGGACACCACCTCGAGGCGCAGCACCCGATCCGCCGCCAGGCTGCCGGCGGGCACCTTGTCACCCTGATGGCGCTCCACCGGGATGGATTCGCCGGTCAGGGCGCTCTCGTCAAAGGCGCCGAGGGGGTCGAGCAGGCGGGCATCGGCGGCCAGGCGGGCGCCCGGGGCGATTTCGATGATGTCGCCGGGGCGCAGCTGGTCGGCAGCGACCTCTTCGCGCACCTCGCCCTCGGCAGTGGTGCGGATGCGCAGCGCCTTGTCGGGCACCAGCGCCATCAGGGCGGTGACCCCGGCGCGGGCGCGGCCAGCAGCGTAGGCCTCCAGATGTTCGCCCAGCATGAACAGCAGCAGCACCATGGCCGCTTCGGCGGTTTCACCGAGGAACAGGGCCCCCACGGCGGCGACCGTCATCAGGGTCTCGATGGCGAAGGGAGAGCCGCTTCTGGTCAGTGCCCACGCCTTGCGGGAGATGGGCCACAGTCCCCAGAGGGTGGCCAGGGTAAAGAGCGGCTGACCTAGCTGGGCCGGCAGCAGGGCCGCCACCCCCATCAGGCCGGCCAGCGACAGGGGCTGCCAGTATTTGCCGAGCAGGTTACTGACCCTCTGCATCAGCGGGCTGCGGCCCGGTTCGCTGCGAGCCGTGTTCTGAGCTCCCCCTTTGAGCTGGAAGCCGGCGGCCAGCACGGCGGCGGTAACGGGGTCGGGGGAGAGGCCGGGGGCCAGATCCACCACCAGCTTCTCGGTGGCGAACAGCACCCGAGCCTGCTGTACGCCCTCCACCCGGCTGACGGCGGTCTCTATCTTGCGGGCACAGCTGGGACAATCCATGCCCAGCACCTGCCAGCTATGGCGGCGGCTGTTCTGCTCGGGGGGCGTCAGCGGCGGCTCGGTCGCGGCGGCCGTGTGGGCGTGCCCCTGCTCATGATGATCGTGGTCGTGGTCGTGGGCTGTGTCGGTGGCGCAAGCGCCTCTGGGGGGCTCTTCATCACCCGGGCCGTCTGCGCCACTTTGCCCCTGATGATCGTGGCGGGTCGGGTTGGCGACACCACTGGCCTGTGCCCCGTTGTCGCAGCAGTGGCTGGTGTGGCTGTGCCCGGCCTCTGGGGTGGCGGCCTTGCTGACGGCCTTGATGGGGGCGGCGGCGTGTTGATGGCTGCAGCAGGATTTGCTCATGATGCGTTCCTCTTGAGGGATCCCGCCCCTGCGGGATCCTGGATGACTGCGCCGAGTGTAAACCTTGGTGTAAAGTCCAAGGTCAAGCCCTCTTCTCCTCTTTGTCCGGGTCCATGTCAGTGGCCGCTGATCTGCCCCTGGAGCAGGGGGGACGCAAAGGGATGCCAAATCCCTTTCATTAGCGGGTGTTTGTCATCCCGTGGCGGGCCTATACTGGGGACCCTGGATCCCACATCAATCATCAAGGACCTAACATGAGCAATACCGTCACCCTGCAAGGCAACCCCGTCTCCGTCTCCGGCCACTTCCCCGTTGCCGGTGAGCAGGCCAAGCCCTTCTCCCTGGTTGCTGGCGATCTGTCCGATGCGACCCTGGCGACCTTCGCCGGCAAGCGCAAGATCCTGAACATCTTCCCGAGCGTCGACACCCCGACCTGCGCCACTTCCGTGCGCAAGTTCAACGAGCAGGCAAGCGCCCTGAACAACACCGTCGTGCTGTGCATCTCTGCCGACCTGCCGTTCGCCCAGGCCCGTTTCTGTGGCGCCGAGGGTCTGGACAAGGTGGTGAACCTCTCCACCCTGCGTGGCGTCTCCTTCCTGCAGGACTACGGCGTGGCCTTCTCCTCCGGCCCGCTGGTGGGTCTGGCTGCCCGTGCCATCGTTGTACTGGATGAGCACGACAAGGTGCTGCACAGCGAGCTGGTGGCCGAAGTCGCCGACGAGCCGAACTACGCCGCCGCCCTGGCCGTTCTGTAAGTCGCGCCACAGGCTGATTGCCTGACGGCCTGCCCCGTTCACACGGGGCAGGCCGTTTTTATTGCGCTCCCGAACCTTTTACTTATGGGGTGGGTCTGGCTAGACTTCGCCTCCACATCCTCGTTCAGCCTGTATCTGCGATCCCCATGACGTTTGACGAACTCGCCCTTGCCCCCGCCCTGTTGCCCCTGCTGCCCGCCGCGCTGGAAAAACCGACCCCCATTCAGCAGCTAGCCATTCCTGCTGCCTTGTCAGGACGGGATCTGCTTGCCCTGGCCAGGACCGGCAGTGGCAAGACCCTGGCATTCGGCCTGCCGTTGCTGCAGAGGCTGGACGCAGCCAGTGATCGGGTACAGGGATTGGTACTGGTCCCCACCCGGGAGCTGGCAAGCCAGGTGAGCGCCGCCCTGCAGGAGATTGCCGACGGGTTGGGGGTGCGTCTCCTGACCCTGTGTGGCGGGGTGGCCCAGGAGTGGCAGGAGCGGGAACTGGCTCTCGGCCCCCAACTGCTGGTGGCGACCCCCGGACGGTTGCGAGACTTGCTGGCCCAGCAGACGCTGGGGCTGGGTGCCCTGCGCATGCTGGTGCTGGATGAAGCGGATCGCCTGCTGGAGATGGGGTTCTGGCCCGATATCCAGTGGCTGATGAAGGCGATGCCGGAGGCGCGGCAGCAGATGCTCTTCTCCGCCACCTTGCCGGTCGAGCTGGAGAGCCTGGCCTCGGGCCTGCTGCAGGATCCGGTGCGCATCGAGGCCGAGCCGCTCAACAGCCTGGTGAGCGACATCGAGGAGCGGCTCTATCTGGTCAACAGGAGCAGCAAGGTGCCTGCGCTGATCGCCCTGCTGGAGGCCGGAGAGTGGCCCCAGGTGCTGGTCTTCATCAGTGCCAGGGACGACGCGGACGGGGTGGCCAAGAAACTCGCCAGGGCTGGCATGACGGTGGCGGCCCTGCACGGAAACAAGGATCAGGCCACGCGGGAGCAGGCGCTGGCGGATTTCAAGGAGGGCAGGGTGCGGGTGCTGGTGGCCACGGACCTGATGGCGCGCGGCATCCACGTGGAGGCATTGCCCGTGGTGATCAATCTGGATCTGCCGGAGCATGCGCCCGTCTACGTGCATCGTATCGGTCGTACCGCCCGTGCCGGACAGAGCGGTCTGGCCATCTCCCTTACCTGCCACGGGGATGGGGAGGCGCTCGAGGGGATCCGGGCCCTGACCGGTCGGCCCCTGCCCTTGGCGGCGCTGGCAGGTTTCCCGGTGACCGACAAACCCGCCAGCGGGGAGAGCAAACGGGCGCCAAGAGACAAGCAGGCGAACCGTCGCACCCAGGGCAAGCGCAGCATCAAGCAGTTCAAGGGCAAATCCTGAGACGGACTTCTTGCCCCCGGCGGGAGCCTGTCGTCGTGAAGGAGAGGAGAGATCGGCAGCGCGCCCGGGGGCGCGCCAAACTACACGGCAAGGGGGTCAGTCGTGGAACTGGTTGATCAGGCGGGAGAGGTTTTGCAGCCGCTCCACCAGCAGGGTGATGCCATCGAGGGCTTGACGGCTGTTGTCCGCGGTGTGGCTCGCCAGTTGGTGGATCTGGTGGATCCCCTGATCCAGGGTGCTGGTGACATCCGCCTGCTGGCTCACCGCCTGGGCTATCTCGTCGCTGGTGTGGGTCACCCGGGCCAGCATCCGGTTGATCTGGTCGAGCACCTCGGCGGTGGCCCCCATGTGCTGCTGACAGAGCACTGATGTCTGGGCCCCCTGCTCCATGCCATCGGACAGTTGCCGGGTGCTCTGTTGCAGCGCCCCTATCATGTCGCTTATCTCGCCGGTGGAGCTGCGGGTCTTCTGGGCCAGGGCCCGTATCTCGTCGGCCACCACCGCAAAGCCGCGCCCCTGTTCACCGGCCCGTGCCGCCTCGATGGCCGCATTGAGGGAGAGCAGGTTGGTCTGATCCGCAATCTGCCCGATCACCTCCAGAATGCCGTTGATCTTCTGGCTGTCCTGGGTCAGGCGCGCCAGCACGCCCTGGCTGGCGTCCAGCTCCTGATGAAGCCTGTCGACCGAATCCCGGGTGGTGGCCAGCGCCTGCTGGCCACTGGCGGACACCTGCTGGACCTCGCCCACCAGCGCATTGGCCTGGTGGGCATTGTCAGCCACATCGCGGATGGACTGACTCATCTGGGTGATGGCCGCCGCCAGTTGCTCGCTCTGGGCCCGCTGCTGTTGCAGGTGAGTGTCTATGGTCTGGATATGCCCCCTGTCATCCTCCGCCGCCTGCAGGATCTGCTGGTTGGTGTCCGCGCTGCGACCCACCACGGCGCGCAGCTCCGCCTTCTTCATGCGCAGCAGCACTTCAAGGGCGGCCAGGCTGTCCTGACGCTTGGCATAGAGTACCTGGCAAAGGGCGCTGCCCTGCTCCTCGCCCGCCGTGGCCAGCAGTCTGGCCAGCCGCCGTTGCAGATGCCAGCCATGTCCCATCTGGGCCAGCAAGCAGAGCAGGGTGATGACTCCCCACCCCGGCTGGCCGGTGACCAGACTGGCCCCCATGCCGAGCAGGGCGGTGCCAGAGAGCAGCAGACACAGCTGCCCCGGCTCCAGGGTCAGCCGGGTCAGCCAGGGCAGTGCCTTGCCGTCACGGATCCGGGCATAGAGCTGCTCTGCCCAGGCGATGTCGTGATCCTGGGGACGGGTGCGGACAGACTGGTATTCGATGATCTGCTGCTGATCGTTGAGAATCGGCGTGACGTAGGCGTTGACCCAGTAGAACTGACCACTCTTGGCGCGGTTCTTTACCAGCCCCATCCAGCTCTTGCCTTGTTGCAGGCGGCGCCACATGTCGGCGAACGCGGCCTTGGGCATGTCGGGGTGGCGGACCAGATTGTGGGGCTCCCCTTCCATTTCGGTCGCGCTGTAGCCCGCCACATCGCAAAAGTGCTGGTTGGCATAAGTGATGTGACTGGTGGGATCCGTGGTCGAGATCAGTGATATGTGATCGGGGAAACGGATCTCCCCTTCGTGCCGGGCTGTGGTCATGTGCGCATCCTGAATGAGCCAAGTAACTGATAAAATTATTTTTTATTTTTGTGATTGTTACGGCGTCATTGTAGATGCGGACTGTTACACCACCTTGGCTTGGGTCAATAAATCAACACGGGAAAGGCTGAAAAAAGTCGTAGATGGCGGGCTCAGCCGCGGGGGGTGAAGTCGTGGATCTCCCCCGTCCTCGGCTTGAAGCGGGGGTCATTGTCTTCTGCGCTGGCGACCCAGGCCATGGCCTGGCAGAAACTCTCCTGCTTGGCGAAGGCATCCCGGGCCTGATCGATGGCTCGTTCGGCATTGCGCCGCTCCATCTTGCTGGCCTTGCGGTCGCTGAACTGCTTCTGCTGGCTCAACATCCATTCGAGGAAGGCCTGGCGGCATTCGGTTTCATCGGCGGCCTTGGCGGGAAGGGCAACAAACAGGGCAATCAAGAGCAGAGCACGCATGGCAGGATCGGATCACGGGGTTGATGAATGAAAAGAGGCGGCATTTTATGCCGGGAACTTGAACAGGAACAGTGCCAGGAGGGGTCAGATGTCCCGACCCCTCCCCGGACTCAGTGTTTGACGAGGTAGAGCTGACGGCTGTAGGCCACGTCTTCCGGGTTGTTGATGGGATACCCCTTGAGCCAGGGCTTGATGAGCCGGGCATTGGTGTACTGGTAGATGGGGGCGATGGGGGCCTCCTTCTGCAAGATGGCCTCGGCCTCATCGAACAGGCGGGCCCGTTCTGCGGGATCCTGACTGTTGGCCGCCTGCGCCAGCAGCTTGTCGTAAGCCGGGTTGGCGAACCGGGCCATGTTGCCGCTGTGGCCCGATCCCCAGAGCCCGAGGAAGGCGGAGGGGTCGTTGTAATCGGCGACCCAGGAGGAGCGGATCACCTCGAACTGGCCGCTTTGACGGCTGTCGAGATAGGTCTTCCACTCCTGATTGGTGAGCTCGACCCGGGCCCCCAGCTTCTGTTTCCACAGGTTGGCGATGGCCAGCGCCATCTTCTTGTGAATTTCTGCCGTGTTGTAGAGCAGGGTCAGCTTGAGAGGATTGCTTGGGCCGTAGCCCGCTTCTTTCAGCAGGGCTCTGGCACGCTCGTCCAGCGCCTGCTGACTGCTGGTGGAGAGCAGATTGGGCTTGGGGTCGAAGTCGGCGGTCACGTCCGGGGTGAAGTGGTAGGCCGGTTTCTCCCCGGTGCCCAGCACCTTGTCGGCAATCAGGCCCCTGTCGATGGTGTAGGAGAGCGCCTGGCGCACCCGCACATCATTGAGGGGCGGGCGCTGGGTGTTGAAGGCGTAGTAGTAGGTGCCGAGCTGTTCCGGGGTATAGACCTCCCCCGGGATCTGGGCCATCAGGCTCTGGTACTGCTCCTTGGGGAAGGATTCGGTGATGTGCAGATCCCCGGCCAGATAGCGGTGGGTGGCCGCGCTCTCCTGGTTGATGGGCACGAAGGTGACGCGGGTCAGCACCGTGTGGGCGCGATCCCAGTAGTAGGGATTGGGCGTCAGCTCCAGTTTCTCGTTCACCACCCGGTGACTCAGCACGAAGGCGCCGTTGCCCACCAGCTTGCCGGGCTGGGTCCACTGGTTGCCATATTGTTCCATGCTGGCCCGGTGCAGGGGCGACAGGCTGGGATGGGTCAGCAGGCTCAGGAAATAGGGCACCGGCTGGGAGAGGGTCACCTTCAGGGTATGGTCATCGACGGCCTCCACCCCGAGCGCATCGGGGGCCAGCTTGCCTGCCACTATGTCGTCCACCTTGTCGAAGCGGGCGAGCTGGGCGAACCAGGCGAAAGTGGCGGCTTCCCTGGGGTCAACCAGCTTGCGCCAGCCATAGACGAAGTCGGCGGCGCGCACGGGGTCGCCGTTGGACCAGCGGGCATCCGGCCTCAGGTGGAAGGTGAATGTCTGGTTCCCCTCGTTGTCCCAGCGGGATGCCACCCCGGGCAGCACCTTGCCGTCCGGCCCCTGGGTCAGCAGCCCCTCGTAAAGGTCTCTGAGGACCTGCAGCTCCGGCAGTCCCACCAGCTTGAGAGGGCTCAGGCTCGCCGGTTCATCCTTGAGATGACGGACGACGGCCTGTTCGGCGGCGAGTGGGGTGCCGGGCGGCACATCGGCAGCCTGGACGCAGGCACAGCCCAGCAGGGCCAACAGGGGGCTCCATCCTTTCATGGTGAATCCTTCAAAATGTGTGAAGCGGGGAGAAAACTCGGCGAGAATGCATCGCCGGCAGATGGGAAATCATGATATCCCCTTTGCTGGTCAGACCGCCAGCATGAGTCCCATTGATATCCGATGCGGCTGTCAACGAAGGGGCGCCGTGAGCGCCAGGAAAAGGAGAGAATGATGAGAGCATGGATCTTGTTGGTCTGCGTGCTGAGCCAGGGCGCTTGGGCGTTGGCCCCGTGCGAGAAGAGCAGCCCGGTGGGAAGCTGGTGCGAGGTGAACATAGAGGCGCTGCACCCCACCCAGGGCGGCGTGGGGCAGTTGCAGGTGGATACCACTGCCCGGGAGCTGGCGGACAAGAGCGAGAAGCAGCTCGACAAGCTGATGAAAAAGAAAGAGATCCCTATCGTCATCGCGCCGGATGGGGGTTACTGGCTGGTGGACAGGCACCACCTGACCAAGGCGCTGTGGCAGCAGGGGGTGAAGCAGGTCAGGGTCAAGGTGATTGCACGGTTGCAGGACAGGGCCAATTTCTGGAGCCAGATGCAGAACAACCACTGGGCCTGGCTCAAGGATGAACGGGGTCAACCCCTGACTCCCGAGCAGTTGCCCGGCCATATCGGTGAGTTGCCGGATTATCCCTACCGCACCCTGGCGGGGCTGTTGCAGGATGCGGGCTACTTCAGCAAGAAGGATCAGGTCTACTTCGTCGAGTTTGCCTGGGCCAGCTGGCTCGGCCAGCAGATGGCCTGGCAGCCGATCGATGAGGTCAACCTCGCGGATCGCCTCGCCGAAGCCAAACGGCTGGCGTGCAGCAGCAAGGCGGCGGATCTGCCTGGTTACCCCGGCAAGCAGTGTCGCGTCAATCCGTCACAAATTGCGAAATGAGCAAATATATTCACAAGAGAGGGCGACACTGGGTCGCCCTTTTTTGTATTCAGCGCCCAGTGAGTGGGCTCGAATGCTCTTGCCACTGCTTGGCCGCTTGCTCTAGCAGGGACACTTCCCCTTGCTGGATCCAGGGGAGCAGCGCCTGTACCTTTTCATCGGGCCAGTCCCACCAGGCCAGCGCCTGCAGTCGCACGATGTCGTCATCGCCGAAACGCATTCGCAGGACTTTGGCGGGCGTCCCTGCGACCATGGCGTAGGGGGGGACATCCTGATTGACCAGCGAGCGCGCTGCAATGATGGCACCATCACCAATACTGACTCCGGGCATAATCAGCGTGTCCATGCCGATCCAGACATCATTGCCTATGCGGGTATCGCCAGCCGGTCGATAACTGCGCTTGAGTGCCTCCATCTCCAGAAACGGATAAGTACTGATGAAGTCGGTATTGTGGGTATGGTTGCCCCCCATCAGGATCTTCACACCTGCGGCGATCTGCACGTAGTCGCCGATGTGAAGTCTGTCGATGTGCCATAGCGGTTCCCAGCCAGTGTCGGGATGGCGGCTAAAGCTGTCGCCATGTAGATAGCGTACGGCGGCGTCTTCGAACGGACCGTCCCAGGCGCCGGAGTAGTAGCTGTGCTTCCCCTTGAGACAGATGTTGGGATTGGTCACAGTCAGGTGCAGATATTCGACCTGAGACCAGTGCTTGCAGGGTTTCATCTTGGTATTCCCTCTTGTTGATGGATCTGGTTAGTGGCGTTCGATTGAGCGCAGCTAATAGATCCAGACCAGCATGCGGGGGATGCAGAGCAGGGAGCAGCCCAGCATTTGAGGGAGACGAGGCGTCATGAGTGATGCATGCAGTTGAATATCGAGGGTGAGGATCGTAATCGAGACGCCCCCAGGTAGCCAAGTGCTATAAAAACCAGCACAAAGGGTCTGGTTGATATTTGTTCTCGATTGGCCATGATACAGACTCCACTCGTGTCGGCAAAGGAGAGGAACATGGAACATCAGAACTGGCAACGTTACATGCTGGAGGCGGAGAATGCCCTTGGCATGGGGGCTCTGGGCACGGCGATCTGCCTCTATCAGCAGGCCCTGGGGGAAGTCTATGAGCTGGCCTCCGGGGATCTGGACGAACTGGCCAGCATGCGGGTCGCCACCTGTCACCGCATGGCCGACTTCTGGCGTGCCATGGAAGAGCCCGCCTATGAACTGCGCTACCTCAAGCTCGCCTCCGAGCTGGTCACCGCCCTGGTGCCCCAGTGCCCCAACCGGGAGTGCGAATCCCTCATCAGTGAGCTGGGCTGCTGCCGCGCCGCCCTGCTCTCCTTCTTGAAGCGCCACCCCAATCCGGAGATTGCCCGGCTTATTCAGGTGCAGGACAGGGTGCAGGGCTGCGAGTTGATAGGCCGGTTCCGTCTCAACTGAGTTCAGCGCCGTTTTTGCAGCTTGCTGGCGATGCGGCTTTGCGCCTCTTCCCCTTGCAGGGCCTGGGCGAAGGCGCGCGCTTCCAGGTCGATGACGAAATGCACCGCCTGTTTGAGCTCCTGCTTGAGCAGCGCCTTGCTCTTCTGGAGCGCCATCGGCGGCTTGGCCGCCAGTTTCAGTCCCTGCTCCCGAGCGAAGGGGAGCAGGTCCGCCGGGGCCAGCACCCGGTTGGCGAGCCCAAGACGCAGCGCCTCTTCTCCATCGATGGCCTCTGCCAGCAGCAACAGTTCCGCCGACTTGAGGTGACCGACGGCGCGTGGCAGCAGCAAGCTGGCGGCAAACTCCGGTACCAGCCCCAGCTCGACGAAAGGCAGCTGCAGCCGGGCGTTGTCACCCAGATAGACCAGGTCGCAGTGCAGCAGCAGGGTAGTGCCGATGCCGACTGCCGGGCCGCCCACGGCGGCGATCACCGGTTTGGGGAAGTCGGCCAGGGTGTGCAGAAATTGCAGGATGGGATCGTCCGGCTCAAGGGCGTGCTTGCCAACAAAGTCGGCCAGATCGTTGCCGGCGGTGAAGCACTCCGCCTGGCCCTGCAACAGCAGCACATGGACCTCTTCGTCCCGGGCGGCCTGGCGCAGTGCGTCGGTCAGCGCCAGATATGTCTCCGTGTTGAGGGCATTGCGCTTTTCCGGGCGATTGAAGGTCAGGGTGAGCAAGCCGTCCTGCTGTTCGGCCAGAATTGTGAGGGCCATGTCTGAATCCTTGTTGTCGGGGGCTGTCAAAAGCTTGCCACAGGGGTAAGCTTTGTCTCGTTTAACAACATCATAAAAGGATTTCAACCATGTTTAAACGTGCGTTTTATTCCACCATGGCACTGCTTCTGGCCACCCCGGCCCTGGCCAAGGTCGACGCAGTCGATGGTTATGTGCGCCTGCTGCCCCCTGGCTCGCCGAACACGGCGGCGTTCATGGTGCTCAGGAACGATGGGGACAAACCGGTGAAACTGGTGGCGGGAGCGTCCCCTGAGGCGGGCCGTGTCGAGCTGCACACCCATTTGCACGAGAACGGCGTCATGAAGATGCGCCAGGTGGAGAGCATCGAGATCCCGGCCAAGGGGGAGGCCGTGCTCAAGCCCGGCAGCCTGCACATCATGTTGTTCGACATCCATACCCTGGCCCAGGGCACGCCCTTCCCGCTGACCCTGACCCTGGACGATGGTCAGACGCTGTCACTGAGCCTGCCCGTGAAGCCGGTCGAACCCATGAAAGGGATGAAGCACTGACATTTATGGACGCTTGTTCAGCTTTTTACTCTAGGTATTCCTTGCCCAGCGGGTAAAATGATGGCCTTTCCAGTCCAAAATGGAGCGAAGTGATGAAGAAGACCCTGATTGCCGGCACTGTGATGGCTCTGCTCAGCCATGGGGCCATGGCCGCCAATGACTGGCGTTTTGCGGCGGGTGCCGATCTGTGGAATGCCCAGGGAAGTGGCCAGGTCAGCAGCGTGGGTGCCGATGGCAGCTACGACGAGAACTACAACTGGAGCGGCTACCTGCAACTGGAGCACGGCATCCTGCTGCTGCCCAACGCCAAGTTCGAAATGTCCGACTTCAGCAGCAGCGGCGGCAGCTTCAACAACGATCTGCTGGCTTACGACCTGAGCCTCTACTATCGCCTGTTCAACAACGACCTGTTCCAGATCGACCTGGGTCTGACCGGTCGTCGCTACGACGGTGATTTCAACACCCAGCACTACTCCTATGACAAGGATGTGCTGATGGCCTACACCGGCGCCGAAGTGCGCATCCCGGGGACCGGCTTTGCCGCCTTCGGCGATGCCCGCGTGCAGGATGCCGACAACTACGACTACCGTCTGGGCGGCTCCTACAAGTTCTCTTCCGTGCCGCTCAAGATCCGCGCCGGCTGGCGTGAGGCCGAGATGGACTTCGATCGCGTCGATCAGACCATCGACGGCTGGTTCATCGGTGGTGAATTCACCTTCTGATCTCCCTGAGGAGCACACATGGGCCACATCATAGTGACTGGCGCGGGGTCCGGACTGGGCCGCGCCCTGACCATAGGGCTGGTTGAACGCGGCCATCAGGTTTCCATGATGGGTCGCCGTTACCAGAAACTGCAGGAGCAGGAAGAGCTGCTCGGCAAGGCGGTGATCGGCATTGCCGCCGATCTCGCACACCACGAAGAGGTGGATGTCGCCTTTGCCGCTGCGGTGGAGTGGGGCGGCCTGCCCGACATGGTGATCCACTGTGCCGGTGTCGGCGAGTTCGGCCCGGTGGGTGTCTACACCGCCGAGCAGATCCGCCGGGTGGTGGAGAGCAATCTCATCTCTACCATACTGGTGGCCCAGCAGACGGTGCGCCTCATCGGCGACAAGGGCGGGGTGCTGGCGAATGTGCTCTCCTCCGCTGCCCAGACCGGCAAGGCCAACGAGAGCCTCTATTGCGCCTCCAAATGGGGCATGCGCGGCTTTCTCGAATCCTTGCGGGCCGAGCTGAAGAGTGCTCCCCTGCGACTGGTGAACCTCTATCCGAGCGGGATCCGCAGCGAGTTCTGGGAGAATTCGGATCACGTGGATTCGAGTGGTTTCATGACGCCGGAGGACGCGGCAGCCTACATGCTGGATGCGCTGGCCGCGAGAAGCAGCTGCCATGTGACCGATCTCTTTATCGGTCGCAATGCCTGAAGCGCCGTGAACCGGCCCCGTCGCCAGATGACAAGGAAAAAAAAGCGCGCCATTTGGCGCGCTTTTTCATTGATGTGCAGTGCTAAATTATCTGCTTGCCTGCCTCTCTTTACGCCGGGCCATCATGGATGTGAAGGCGGGTAAATTCAGTGCCGACATGGCATGAATGATTGATGATGCATGTCGGCACATATTATTTCCGAGTCGCATATTCCCGCAGGAAGGATGGAATCACCTGTTTTGGCTTCTTGCCAAGGGTCAGCAGCCATTCAAAATCCGGGTCGATGATGCCATGCCGACACGCCAACTCTTCCAACAAGGCAAGCCAGAGGTGGGCCGTCACCTCGGCATCCGCCAGGGCACGGTGAAACACCCCGTCATTGGGCAGGCTCCGGTATTGCACCAGGGTACCCAGCTTGTGATCCGGGGCATCGGGAAACAGGCGCCTTGATAGCAGCAGGGAACAGGCGAACTGGCCGCGGTATTGCGCCGGCAATCGCTCTATTTCCGCATCCAGAAAGCGCTTGTCGAAGGAGGCGTTGTGGGCGACCAGATTGTCATCACCGATAAAGTCGACGAAATCCGCTATCACCTCGTTACAGGGGGGAGCCTGTTTCAGCATGGCATTGCTGATCCCGGTATATTGCTCGATGAAGCTGCTCACGTTGAAGCCCGGATTCATCAATGCCGAGAAACGCTCACTGATATAACCATCCTTGATTCTGACGGCACCGATCTCGATGGCTCTATCCCCTTGTCCGGGTGAAAGCCCTGTGGTCTCGAAGTCGAGCACGACAACGGTATTGGCTGAGGCGATGGACATAACTTATCGGGCAAGCTGGGTAAAGAGCGCCAGTCTAGGAAATCAGCCGTGCCGTGTACAGGGCAATGCAGTTATCTCATTGGTTCACGCTGGAGACGCATTTTTGTGCATCATGGCTGAGAGCCATATAAAAAGCCCCGAGTGCCGTGGCACTCGGGGCTTTCCTATGAAAAGCGAAAGGCGGTATGTCGCGTTATCAGCGACCCAGCTTGGCCTTGAGCAGGGCAACGATCTCTTTGATCGCCACTTCCTGCTTCTCGCCGGAGCGGCGGCACTTGTACTCCACCACGCCGTTGTCGAGACCACGGTCACCGATGACGATGGCGTGGGGCACACCGATCAGCTCCATGTCGGCGAACATCACCCCCGGGCGCTCCTTGCGGTCGTCAAACAGCACGTCCACACCGGCGGCTTTGAGCTCGGCGTAGAACTGCTGTGCCTGCTCGGCCACGCGCTCGGACTTGTGCATGTTCATCGGCACGATGGCCACTTCGAACGGGGCGATGGCGTCCGGCCAGATGATGCCGTACTGGTCGTTGTTCTGCTCGATGGCGGCAGCCACCAGACGGGAAACCCCGATACCGTAGCAACCCATCTCCATGGTGACGGACTTGCCGCCTTCGTTCAGCACGCTCGCCTTCATCGCTTCGGAGTACTTGGTACCCAGCTGGAAGATGTGGCCCACTTCGATACCGCGCTTGAGCAGCAGCTTGCCCTGGCCGCACGGGCTCGGGTCGCCTTCTACCACGTTGCGCAGGTCGGCAACCTCAAAAGAGGTGATGTCGCGATCCCAGTTGGCACCGGTCAGGTGGAAACCGGTCTCGTTGGCGCCGCAAACAAAATCGCTCAGATGGGCGGCGCTGCGATCGACGATGATGCGACCGGCAAAGCCGACCGGGCCGATGGAGCCTGCATCGCAACCGGCGGCCGCTTTGATCTGCTCGTCATTGGCGAAGGTCAGCGGGTTAGCCACGCCAGAAAGCTTCTCAGCCTTGATTTCGTTCAGCTCGTGGTCGCCACGCAATACCAGGGCGATGACGGCCTGTTTGCCGTGCTCGTCTTCCTCGGCCAGTACCAGCAGGGTCTTGGCGATGGCGGTCGGCGCCACGTTCAGGAAAGCGGCCACTTCGTCGATGGTGTGGACGGCCGGGGTGGCCACCTTGGTCAGGGCTTTGGTTGCGGCAGCGCGCTCGCCAGCCGGTGCCAGGGCTTCGGCCATCTCGATGTTGGCGGCGTAATCGGATGTATCGGAGAAGGCGATCAAGTCTTCACCGCTCTCGGCCAGCACCTGGAATTCGTGGGAGCCGGTGCCCCCGATGGAGCCGGTATCGGCCTGCACCGGGCGGAAGTTCAGACCCATGCGAGTGAAGGCGGTGCAGTAGGCCGCGTGCATCTTCTCATAGGTATCGACCAGGGAGGCCTTGTCGATGTGGAAGGAGTAGGCATCCTTCATCAGGAATTCGCGGCCACGCATCACGCCGAAACGGGGGCGCACTTCATCGCGGAACTTGGTCTGGATCTGGTACAGATTCAGCGGCAGTTGCTTGTAGCTGTTCACTTCGTAACGGACCAGCGCGGTGATCACCTCTTCGTGGGTCGGCCCCAGCACGAAGGGGCGGTTGTGACGGTCGGTCAGGCGGCACAGCTCGGGGCCGTAGTCATCCCAGCGGCCGGACTCCTGCCACAGCTCGGCGGGCTGTACCACCGGCATGGACACTTCGACGGCACCCGCATTGTTCATCTCTTCGCGGACGATGTTTTCAATCTTCTTCAGGACCCGCAGGCCGGTCGGCAGCCAGGCGTACATGCCGGAAGCGAGTTTGCGGATCATCCCGGCGCGCAGCATCAGCTGGTGGCTGACAACTTCAGCGTCGGAGGGGGTTTCCTTGAGAGTGGAAAGCAGATATTGGCTGGTACGCATCGCGGTAGACCTTCGCTAGTTCGGGCCGCTTGGCCCTGGAAAATTTCAAGTGCGGAATTTTAACAGGCGAAGCCCCCCGGCCCAAGGGCTAAATTCAGCGGCGCTGGGGGGAGGGCGGGGGCCTTGCCCCTCCCGCACTAGACCCGAAATTGCGACAGCAACTGCTGTTGCTGCTGGCTGGCCTGATGGAGGGAGGAGGCCAGTTGCAGGCACTCCTGGGCTTCCTGTTCGCCCGTCTGGGCCTGCAGGCTGATATCCGAAACCTTGCCCGTGGTGTGCCCCAGGGTGTGGGAGAGCTGGCTGGTCGCCTCTGCCACCTGTTGCACCATGTCGGCGAGCTGATCGATGGCCTCTTCTACCTTGAACAGGATCTGCTTGGTGTTGTCGGAGTCCGCCATACCCGATTCCACGGTTTTCAGGTTGCGTTGCATCATCAGATAGGCCTGCTCTGTCTGCTGCTGGATGCTGTTGATCACGTCCGTTATCTCGGCACTGGAGGTGGCGGTGCGATTGGCCAGGGTGCGCACCTCGTCGGCCACCACGGCAAAACCGCGCCCCATCTCGCCCGCCCGGGCGGCTTCGATGGCGGCATTGAGTGCCAGCAGGTTGGTCTGCTCCGAGATATTGCTGATGGTGGAGATGATCTGGCCAATCTGCCCTGCCTGCTCCTTGAGGGCGTTGATGGCGGTGGCACATTCACCCACCTCCATGACCACCCGCTGCATGCCGGCGGTGGCGGAGGAGACATACTGGCTGCTTTGCGTGGTGAGCTGGCGCACCTCATTGGCGTTGTGTGCCGCCAGGTTGCAGTTGTCCGAGATGGTGGTGGCCACCTGCACCATCTGCTCGCTGTCGTGGTGCAGCGCCTGGGCATGCGCTGCGGTCTGGCGGCTGCTCTGGCTGATGGCCTGGACCCGGTTGACCGAGGTGTGCACGTGCTGGTTGATGTGCTGGTTGTTGTCCATGGTGGCGCTGATCATCTTCTGCAGCTTCTCGATGAAGCGATCCACGCTGCCGGCCAGGGAGCCAATCTCGTCGTCGCGTGAGAGGTTGATGCGGGCATTGAGATCTCCCTCCCCGGCGGCGATGTCCTGCATGCGCTTGTCGACCTGGAGTAGCGGACGAACAATGGTGCGTACCAGCCAGAAGCCGCAGCAGGTGACGATCAGCAGGCTGAGCAGCAAGCCCCCCAGGATGAGTCCCCTGGTGTAGTCGATGATGGCGTTGAGCTGGTGAACCTGATCCTCGACGGTGGCGTCCCCCTGGGCCTCGACCTCGACCAGAGCCAGCCTGAGCTGGTCGGCACTGTGTTCGTAACGGGCCAGCTGGTTCTGATAAGCGCTCAGGGCTGTGGTCCATTCACGGATCAGGCGGGCATTGTCGGCTTGCAGGGCACGATACTGGGTGGAGAGCATTTGGCCTGCAAACTCCCCGTCGCCGGGCACATCGAACTGGCCGGTTGCCAGCATGCCGTCAACCGCGTCCTGATAGAAGCGGGTGGCTTGTGCCAGCTCGGCCTGGATGGCAGGAGTGGGGCCTTCGCTCTGCATCTTCTCCAACGCATAGAGCTGGCGCAGGAATCCGATGTTGGCCTCCATGCCGCCATCGGCCGCCTGCCAGCGGGTCGCGAGGCCGCCGTTCCAGCTGATGGCCTGATCCGGTGAGCGGGTGAGGCTCTCGACGGCCTCGTCACCGATCACCTCCAGCCTGGTCGAGAGGCGTGACATGCGTTCCGAACTGGCACGCAGCGCCTCATCGGCGCTCGTGAAGGTGCGATAGAGGGTCAGCAGCTGTGCCTGCTCTTGCTGATAGGTCTGCTCATGCTGCTTCAGCGTGGTAATGGCCGCCGCATCGATGAGCCCGCCTTGCTCCACCCGGCGCAAAGCGTCGCTGGCCGCCTCTTTTGCCCGTTGCAGCTCCGGTGCGTCGAGGGGGATCCCCGAGAGCATCTTCTGGATATAGAGCGACTGGTTGCCGAGTTCGATGGAGCCCTCCATGGCACCATCTGCCGTCTGCCAGGCGGCACCCAGGACGTAGGAGAGCAGATCAGCCAGCCGCTGGCTGCCATACCAGCCGATCGCCCCCATGCCCAGGGTGCAGCCGAGCAGAATGGTGAGTCCGAGGTTGGATGTGGTGACGATTTTCATGATTCAAGCCTTCCCTGGTGCCGAACAAGACCATTTCAGTGTTCAATCAATGACGAAGATGTGCCATCCCCGATGGAAAATAAAGTGACAGACTGTGTTCTGAACGAGGGAAATGGCCGGGTATGAAGAGCTGGTCATCCCATGTTCTGCATGGACCTATGCTGGATACTTATCCAGTTATTCTTTATGCTATGACCCAATTTGCGAGAGTCTGCGTGGCGAGGAAAAGAACATGATCGGTCGCTTGAGAGGCGTCATCATCGAGAAGCAACCCCCCGAGGTGTTGCTGGAAGTCGGAGGGGTGGGATATGAGGTTCATATGCCCATGAGCTGCTTCTATGATCTGCCCGAACTCGGGAAGGAGGCCGTCATTCACACCCACTTCGTGGTGCGTGAAGATGCCCAGCTGCTCTACGGCTTCAACCACAAGCAGGAGCGGGCGCTGTTTCGCGAGCTGATCAAGACCAACGGGGTCGGTCCCAAGCTTGCCCTGGCCATTCTCTCCGGCATGACGGCCACCCAGTTTGTGATGAGCGTCGAGCGCGAGGAGATAAGCTCCCTGGTCAAGTTGCCCGGCGTGGGCAAGAAGACCGCCGAGCGCCTGGTGGTGGAGATGAAAGACCGCCTCAAGGGCTGGGTCAGCCACGATCTCTTCTCCCCGGCCGAAATCACCCTGCCCGCGAAAGAGAGCCCGCTGCGAGCCCCGGATGCGAGCGAGGAGGCGGCCAGTGCACTGGTGGCCCTCGGCTACAAGCCGCAGCAGGCCAGCCAGATCGTCAGCAAGGTGGCCGCCGACGGCATGTCGGTAGAGGAGATCATTCGTGAATCCCTGCGCAGCCTGGTGTGAGGTAGACAATGATTGAAGCGGATCGCCTCATCTCGGCTGGTGCCGCCCGTGAGGACGAGATCATCGATCGGGCCATCCGGCCCAGAAAGCTGGCCGATTACACCGGACAGGATCACGTCTGCGATCAGATGGAGATCTTCATCGAGGCCGCCCGCCAGCGCGGGGAGGCCCTCGATCATCTGCTGATCTTCGGGCCTCCCGGCCTTGGCAAGACCACGCTGGCCAACATCGTCGCCAACGAGATGGGGGTCAACATCAAGACCACCTCGGGCCCCGTGCTGGAGAAGGCCGGCGATCTGGCGGCACTGCTCACCAACCTCGAACCGAACGACGTGTTGTTCATCGACGAGATCCACCGCCTTAGTCCGGTGGTGGAGGAGGTGCTCTACCCGGCGATGGAGGATTATCAGCTCGACATCATGATAGGGGAGGGGCCAGCGGCCCGCTCCATCAAGCTCGATCTCCCTCCCTTCACCCTGATCGGTGCCACCACCCGGGCCGGCTCCCTCACAAGCCCCCTGCGTGACCGGTTTGGCATCGTGCAGCGCCTCGAGTTTTACAACGTCAAGGACCTGACCGATATCGTCTCTCGCAGCGCCCGCTGCCTCGGGCTCGACATGACGGAAGACGGCGCTCTCGAGGTAGCCCGTCGCTCCCGGGGGACACCGCGCATTGCTAACCGTTTGTTAAGGCGGGTACGAGATTTTGCCCAGGTGAAGTCTGACGGGCGAATTGACGGACCCATTGCGGCCCGTGCCATGGACATGCTGGACGTGGACAATGAAGGTTTCGACTTCATGGATCGCAAGCTATTGTTGGCCGTCATCGACAAGTTTATGGGGGGGCCCGTCGGGCTCGACAACCTGGCCGCCGCCATCGGTGAGGAGAAGGACACCATAGAAGATGTGCTGGAACCTTATCTGATCCAGCAAGGCTATCTGCAACGTACACCCAGAGGGCGGATCGCAACTCAGAGAGCCTACGTACACTTTGGTCTGGAACGACCGGCAGATCAGTAGACGTTGCGATATGAACCAAAAAGCCGCCCTTGAGGCGGCTTTTTGTTTTGCAGGCAAAAAAAAGCCCACGGCACAGGCGGTGGGCAAAGACAATTCAGGATGGATGTTCACAGACAGTGAGAGCGTCTGCAGACCGGTCGGGAAAAAACAGAGGAGCCGTCGCGAGGCTTCAGAGTCGGTTCATTTGATAGAGTTGAACGAAAGAAAGCTTGTAGTAACGGATGGTCTTGGCAACAAACTTTTTCATCATTAATCCCAACAAACAGGTTCGAAATGTTCATCGAATACGTACCGGGAACCCGGAATGACCGGCCTGTATTCAGAGGTATGCCCTCACTGCGAGGCGCATTGTAGGAGCTCTTTCCGGGTGGGGCAAACAAGAAAATCTATGGGCTTTTGATTAGATAAACTAATGATTTTGGTGGGGGTATCAATCCGCATAAACATGTGTTTTTACTGGGTTTAAATTGATTTTTGGATGAGCCTGGCCATTTATTGAAATAATCGAGATGCGAAGGCTTTATTTCCGGGGTTGCGTATTTGTTTAACAGAATTGAAACTATTTTGGTTGGTCATAAAATTGATTTAAATCAATTATTTACGACTTATCGTTTTTTGTGATGAAGCTCCCATAATTAATGGGGAAAGCCCTATAAGTTACCTTGAAAAAACATGTATTGAGGGTGGTTTTACATTGATTTCAATCAAATAAAGGTGATATAAAACAGCGATCATTATAGGCGGGAATAGAACCCTGGTTATTGTTTATTAGATGTTAAACATTAGCTTTTTTTGTTCCTGTATATTGCCTTGTTGTTAATGTGGTGGCAGTCGAATCCGGTCAGTCCGCGAGGGGTGACCGACCGTTCGGGGACTTCCAATGGAAGCTTTGTCCTTAAAACTTAAAATAGCCGTGCCAATAATCGGTGAGGAAACATCATGATTGCTGAGCATGTGGTAGACCTATCGCGGTTCCAATTTGCTGCGACGGCCCTTTATCACTTCCTGTTTGTACCCTTGACGCTGGGGATGGCCTTCATCCTGGCGATCATGGAGTCTGTCTATGTGATGACCAACAACACAGTGTACCGGGACATGACCAAGTTCTGGGGCAAGTTGTTTGGTATCAACTTTGCCCTCGGGGTTACCACCGGGCTCACCATGGAGTTTCAGTTCGGTACCAACTGGGCTTACTACTCCCACTATGTCGGCGACATCTTCGGGGCCCCGCTGGCCATCGAAGGCTTGATGGCCTTCTTCCTGGAGTCCACCTTCGTCGGTATGTTCTTCTTCGGTTGGGATCGTCTCAGCAAGCGCCAGCACCTGGCGGCTACCTGGCTGATGGCGCTCGGGACCAACCTCTCCGCACTGTGGATCCTGGTCGCCAACGGCTGGATGCAGAACCCGGTGGGTGCCGAGTTCAACTTCGAATCCATGCGCATGGAGATGGTGAGCTTCGCCGACCTGGTGTTCAACCCGGTTGCACAGGTCAAGTTCGTCCACACCGTGGCGGCAGGCTATACCACGGGTGCCATGTTCGTGCTCGGGATCTCCTCCTATTACCTGCTGAAGAATCGTGATGTGGCGTTCGCTCGTCGCTCCTTCGCCATCGCGGCCGCGTTCGGCATGGCCTCCATCCTCTCCGTGCTGGTGCTGGGTGACGAGTCCGGCTACGAGACCGGGGAAGTGCAGAAGGTGAAACTGGCGGCCATCGAGGCCGAGTGGAACACGGAGCCGGCTCCGGCATCCTTCACCCTGTTCGGGATCCCGAATCAGGAGGAGATGCGCACCGACTACGCCATCAAGATCCCCTATGCCCTCGGCATCATCGCCACCCGTTCCCTCGACGGTCAGGTGACTGGTCTCAAGGATCTCAAGAGCGAGCATGAGCTGCGCGTGCGCAACGGCATGACCGCCTACGACCTGCTGACCAAGCTGCAATCCGGTGACAAGTCCGACGATACCCGCGCCCGCTTCGACGAAGTGAAGCAGGATCTGGGCTATGGTCTCCTGCTCAAGCGTTACACCCCCAACGTGACCGACGCCACCGACGAGCAGATCAAGGCTGCCGTGGATGACTCCATCCCGCAGGTACTGCCGCTGTTCTTCGCCTTCCGCATCATGGTTGCCTGCGGCATCCTGATGCTGGTGCTGATCGGTCTGGCCTTCTATGACAGCACCCGCCACAAGATCGGTGAGCGCAAGTGGCTGCTCAAGGCGCTGCTGTACGGCATTCCGCTGCCCTGGATCGCCATCGAGGCTGGCTGGTTTGTCGCTGAGTATGGTCGTCAACCCTGGACCATCGCCGAGATGCTGCCGACTTATGTCTCTGCATCCAACATTCCTGCGTCCGAGATCTGGTTCTCTCTGATCGGGATCTTCCTGTTCTACACAGTACTGCTGATCATCGAGATGTACCTGATGTTCAAGTATGCGCGCCTGGGCCCAAGCAGCCTGAAGACGGGCAAGTACCACTTCGAACAGAGCAAGGCATAAGGAGAGTGACCCATGTTTGATTACGAACTGTTGCGTCTGGTCTGGTGGGTGCTGGTCGGCGTGCTGCTGATCGGGTTTGCCATCACCGACGGTTTCGATATGGGGGTGGGCGCCCTGCTCCCCTTCGTCGGCAAGAAGGATGTGGAGCGTCGCGTGATGCTCAACACCATGGGGCCGCACTGGGAAGGCAACCAGGTCTGGCTGGTGACCGCCGGTGGCGCCCTGTTCGCCGCCTGGCCCATGGTCTATGCGGCGGCCTTCTCCGGCTTCTATATCGCCATGATCCTGACCTTGATGGCGCTGTTCTTCCGTCCGGTCGGCTTCAAGTACCGCTCCCTGCAGGAAGACGCCAAGTGGCGCTCCAACTGGGACTGGGCTCTGTTTGCCGGTAGCGCCATTCCCCCTGTTATCTTCGGGGTGGCGTTCGGCAACCTGCTGCAGGGCGTACCGTTCAGCTTCAACCAGTTCCTGATGATGACCTATCACGGCAACTTCTTTGGCCTGCTCAATCCGTTCGGTCTGCTGGCCGGTCTGGTGAGCCTCTTCATGATCATCACCCAGGGTGCAACCTGGCTGATGATGAAGACCGAAGGTGAAGTGCTGGCGCGCTCTCGCACCGCCGCCATGATCTTCTCCCTGCTGACCCTGGTGCTGTTCGCCCTGGCCGGTGTCTGGGTGAGCGGCATGGATGGTTATGTGATTGTGGGTTCCGTCGCCACCGACGCCGTCACCAACCCCCTTCACAAGGAAGTGGTGGTGCAGGCCGGTGCCTGGATGCAGAACTACAACCTCTATCCCTGGATGATTGCCGCACCCGTGCTGGGTCTGGTGATGTGTCTGCTGACCGCCGTGGCGGCCAAGCTGGACAAGGGTTGGGTGGCGTTCCTGTTCTCCTCCCTGGCCATCGCCGGCATCATCCTGACCGCGGGCTTCTCCATGTTCCCGTTCGTGATGCCCTCGAGCCTTGAGCCGTCCCAGAGCCTGACCATGTGGGATTCCACCGCCTCCTTCAACACCCTCAAGGTGATGACGGTAGTCGCAGTCGTCTTCGTGCCGACCGTGCTGGCTTACACCATCTGGACCTACATCAAGATGTTCGGCCGGGTGAGTAACAAGCACATCGAAGACAACCAACAATCGCTCTACTAAGAAGGTGCCCTGATATGTGGTATTTCACCTGGATCCTGGGGCTGCTGCTGGCCTGTGCGTTTGGGATTATCAATGCGCTCTGGCTGGAGCACACCGAGAACCTGGATCGTCAGATTGATGAAGACAAGTGACAGGCTCGCCCGGCTGGCCGCTCCTCTGGAGCGCCAGCCATGGCAAGGTCTGATGCTGCTGGCGGCGGCCCTGCTGGCTGTCGCCATCTTGCAGGCGCCCAACCTAGTCGCGGCCAATACCAGTGAGCACGGCCTCTGGCTTGCGCCCTGGCTGATGTGGGCGGTCTGTTGCGGTGTCATGCATGGACTGGGGTTTCACCCGCGCAGCCTGGTGGGTCGCATGCTGTTCTTCCCCTGGCTCGCCCTGCCCAGCATGCTCTGCGGGCTCTGGCTGACCAGCAGCTACTACCTGCCATAAATGATGAAGGAGGTCGGCATCAGCCCACCTCCTTCTTCTTTTTTGAGGGGCGTGCCGCCGCCCGGTCAGAGCGACAGAACCTCGCTTGTCACGCCGCTCGCAGCCACTTCTCTTGTCCGCTTTTCTTGTGATGCTGACAGCCCTGTGGTCTTCGGCCTGTCGGCGCTGCTGCACGCCATAAAAAACAGGGAGAGAGGGGATTTCCCTGTCTCCCCCTGCTTCTTTCCTATTCAGCCCTGCGCTATGATAGCCCCCCATCTGACTGTCGAATGGATCACAGATTTTTATGGGGGAAGTCTCTGAGTTTCCGGTGCGTGTCTACTACGAAGACACGGATGCCGGAGGCATCGTCTACAACGCCAATTATCTCAAGTTTATGGAACGGGCCCGCACCGAATTCCTGCGCGCAGGCGGCATCGAACAGGATGTCCTGCTGCAGGCGGGGATCGCGTTTGTGGTGAGTCGCACCGAAATCGACTTCCGCGCGGCGGCCCGCTTCAATGAACTGCTGACCGTAATGACGCAAGTAACTGAAGTGAAACGCGCTTCCATGCGTTTTTCACAGCAGATCCTGGCGGCTGATGGACGGCTGATCACTCAGGCCATGGTACAGATCGCCTGTGTCAGTCATCCGCAAATGAAACCTGTTGCAATACCTGAAAAAATCAAGGGAGTGCTGTTAAGTGCACGCTGAAATTTCGTTTATTGGCCTGTTCTGGCAAGCCAGTCTGTTGGTGAAACTGGTCATGATGACCCTGATGGGCATGTCGGTCGTCTCCTGGGCGCTGATCATCCAGCGCTCCAAGGCCATCAAGGCGGCCAACCTCGCCTCGGAGCAGTTTGAAGACAGATTCTGGTCCGGGGTCGACCTCAATCGTCTCTACCAGGAGTCCTCCTCCCGTCGTGACGACATCGAAGGCATGGAAGACATCTTCTACTCCGGCTTCAAGGAGTATGCTCGCCTGCTCAAGGCCGGTGCCCGCGGTCAGGATGCGGTGATGGACGGTACCTATCGCGCCATGCGCGTTTCCCTGTCCCGTGCAGTGGACGATCTCGAGTCCAACCTGCCGGTCTTGGCGACCATCGGTTCCATCAGCCCCTATATCGGTCTGTTCGGTACCGTCTGGGGGATCATGAACGCCTTTATCGCTCTGGGCCAGGTTCAGCAGGCGACCCTGCAGATGGTGGCACCGGGTATCGCGGAGGCGCTGATCGCCACCGCCATGGGTCTGTTTGCCGCCATCCCGGCTGTTATCTTCTACAACCGCTTCACCAACAAGGTCGAACGGCTGGAAAACGCCTACGCCAACTTCATGGACGAGTTCACCACCATTCTGAACCGCCAAATCGCACAGCAGGGTGAGAAGTAATGCAAACCTATCAGCGGCTCAAACGCAAGAAGGTCGCCGAGATCAACGTGGTGCCCTATATCGACGTCATGCTGGTGCTGCTCATCATCTTCATGGCGGTCACGCCCGTGATCACGCAGGGGGTCAAGGTCGACCTGCCCCAGGCGGAGTCCGAGCAGTTGCCGGAAGACTCCAAGCCGCCTTTCATCGTCAGCGTCAATACCGAGGGTGAGTACGTCATCAAGGCCGGCGAGGCGGATGACGAACCCGTACCGAGCGGCACACCAGAGGCGATGCAGCAGTACATCACCGAGAAGGCCATGGGCTATCTGGCCATCAACCAGAACGCGCCCGTGGTGGTCGCCGGTGACAAGTCCGTGCGCTACGAGGAGGTGATCCTGCTGATGGTGGCCCTCAAGAAAGCCGGTGTGCCTCAGGTTGGTCTGATGACGGATCCGGTGAACTGACGGAGATGGATGTGAAGCGTGGTATTTCCGGTTATCTCGTCGCGTCGCTGCTGCTGCATCTGATCATCGGCATCATCCTGCTGGTCGGTGTCGACTTCAGCAAACCCAAGCGCCCCGAGTCCAAGGGACAGATCGTCAATGCGGTCATGATGGACAGCGAAATGCTGGAGCAGCAAATGCAGCAGGTCCAGCAGCAGAAGCAGGCCCAGCCCAAGGCTGCACAGCAGCAGAAGGACAAGGAAGACGCTGAGCGCGTCAAACGCGAGCTGGCACAGGAGCAGGAGCGTCTGCGTATCGCCGAGACCAAGCGCAAGCAGGCCGAAGAGGCGACCCGCAAGGCCGAAGCCGACAAGCAGAAGAAAGAGGCTGAACAGAAGCAGGCGGAAGAGAAGGCCCAGAAAGCCGAGGAAGCCCGCAAGCTGGAAGAGCAGAAGACCAAGAAGGCCGAAGCCGAACGCAAGGCGGCGGAAGAGGCCAAGGCGCTGGCGCTCAAGAAGAAAAAAGAAGAGTTGGAGAAGAAGCAGGCTGAAGAGAAGGCCAAGGCGGAAGAGGCCAAGGCCAAGAAAGCGGAAGCCGAGAAGAAGGCCAAGGCCGAAGCCGAGAAAAAGGCGAAGGCGGAAGCCGAGAGGAAGGCCAAGGCCGAGGCCGAGAAGAAGGCGAAGGAAGAGGCGGACAAGAAGGCAAAAGCTGACGCAGAGAAAAAGGCGAAGGCCGAGGCTGACAGAAAGGCCAAGATTGAGGCGGAGCGCAAGCGCAAGGCGGCCGAAGAGGCCAAGTTGCAAAAAGAGATGGAAGCCATGATGGAGCAGCAGCTGGCCGCCGAGGCCAATGCGCGCAGTCAGGCTGCATCGGCAGCCGCCAAGGGTGAGGTCGACAAGTATGCCGCCCTCATCAAGGCCACGGTCGAGCGCTACATGATTTTGGATCCCACCATGCGGGGCAAAACATGTACTATCGGTGTCAAGTTGGCCAGTAGCGGCTTCGTCATCTCGGTGGACAACGGTCAGGGTGATCCGGCGGTCTGCCGCTCCGGCAAGGCGGCGGTGCTGAAGGCCAACCAGTTGCCGGTGCCGAAGGATCCGGCGGCATTCGAATTGATGAAGGATCTACGCCTTCAGCTAGCGCCAACGATTTAAGAGAGTGTTTCTGCTTTGATTGGCAAGGGTTGTTGATCAGAGAACTGAGTCTCAAATTGGAACTGAGAGTTTAAGCCATGATCAGAAAAGTGTTTTTTGCTTTGGTTGGCTGTTTGTTGCTGGGCCAGAGTGCTCAGGCGGCCTTGGATATCGTCATCACCGGCGGTATCGACAGTGCACGTCCCATCGCCATCGCTCCCTTCAAGTGGGAGGGCAATGGCCAGTTGCCGCAGGATATCGCGGAAGTGGTCTCCAACGACCTGATGCGCAGCGGCAAGTTCAAGCCGCTGGCCCGTGGCCAGATGCCGCAGACGCCGAGCTCCAGCGGCGAGATCAACTTCGCACCCTGGGCTTCCCAGGGAGTCGAAGCCGTGGTGGTCGGCTCCATCGCCGCCGTGGGTGATGGCACCTACAAGATCAACTTCGAGCTGGTCGACGTCCTGAAAGGCCAGCTGGCCAAGACCCAGGGCGGTGAAGCGAACGGTTACATCCTGGACAGCCGCATGGCGACCATCCCGGGTGCCCAGATGCGCCAGTTTGCCCACCGCATCTCCGACATCGTCTACGAACGTCTGACCGGTGAGCGTGGTGCCTTCCTGACTCGTCTGGCCTATGTCTCCGTGCAGCAGGGGACCCAGTTCCCGTATCAGCTGCGGATCTCCGACTACGACGGCTACAACGAGAAGACTCTGTTGCGCTCCCGTGAACCCCTGATGTCCCCGGCTTGGTCGCCGGATGGCAGCAAGCTGGCTTACGTGAGCTTTGAGAACCAGAAGTCCGAGATCTATGTGCAGGACATCTACACCCAGCAGCGCAGTCTGATCACCAGCTTCCGTGGCATCAACGGTGCGCCGGAGTGGTCTCCAGATGGTCGTCGTTTGGCTATCGTTCTGTCCAAAGATGGGCAGCCTGACATCTATGTCGTTGATGTTGCTAGCAAGCAACTCACTCGAGTCACAAATAACCGCACCATCGACACCGAACCCTCCTGGATGCCGGACGGTCAAACTTTGCTGTTCACCTCTGAACGTGGTGGCAAACCCCAGATTTATAGCGTAAATTTGGCGACTGGCATGACTCGCCGGATGACCTGGGAAGGGGATTCCAACCAGGGGGCATCCATCACACCGGACGGCAAGTCCATGGTGATGGTGACCCGGGTTCAGGGACAATATCGCATCGCTCGCCAGGATATGGAAAATGGAGCCATGCTGGTACTGACCCAGAGTGCTCTGGATGAATCGCCAAGTGTGGCTCCCAATGGCAGCATGATCATTTATGCCACCATCTATCAGGGTCGTAAGAGTCTTGCATTGGTGTCGACCGACGGTCGCTTCAAGGCAGTGCTTCCGACCAGTAGCGGTGAAATTCGTGCACCAGCTTGGTCGCCCTTCTTGAATTGATAAAAATCGATTGTTTTTTGTTTTGTTATAAAGGTTTAAGGAAATAGCATGCAACTCAATAAACTGCTCAAGGGTCTGGCCATCGCACTGCCACTGTTCACCCTGGCTGCCTGTAGCTCCTCTTCCGACTCCGACGCCGCTGGCGCCGAGTCCGGCATGACCGACGGCATGGGCGGTGTACAAACCGGCGGCGCCAACGGCATGTTGTCCCCGGAAGAGCAGATGCGTCAGAAGTTCGAAGCGCTGCAACGCGACAACGTGATCTACTTCCCGTACGATGGTTACGACATTCAGGGTCAGTACGCCGACCTGCTGGATGCCCACGCCAGCTACCTGCGTGAACGTCCGAGCGTCAAGGTACTGATCGAAGGCCACGCCGACGAGCGCGGTACGCCGGAATACAACATCGCGCTGGGTGAGCGTCGTGCCAAGGCTGTTGCCAAGTATCTGCAAACCCTGGGTGTGCAGGCCGAGCAGCTCTCCATCGTCAGCTATGGCGAAGAGAAGCCGCTGGATCTGTCCCACACCGAGGAAGCCTTTGCCAAGAACCGCCGTGCGGTCCTGGTTTACTAAGGTTTGAGTCGAACGAAGTTCGTTTATATGCAAGCGGCCATTTCGATGGCCGTTTTATTTGCACTAAACGTCAAGGTTTGATCCGAATGAAATCTGTATCAGCGAGCGACTATGCGCTGGCCGTTTTATTTGCACTAAACGCTAAGGTTTGATCCGAATGAAATCTGTGTACAAGCAAGCTGGTGTTGCGCTGGCCGTGTTGGTTGCTTTGAATGCGCAAGCGGCGGCACCCGTGAGCGATCTGAGCGGGGATTCTGGCAGCAGCGGCGTGGTGCTGAGCGGCAACAATGGTGCCATCGTACCGACCGGCAGCCTGGAAGACCGGGTTGCTCTGCTGGAGCGTACCCTCAACGCCCGTCTGCGTCTGCAGGCCGAACTGCAGCAACAGGTCGACTCCCTGCAAGGGGAGGTCTCCGAGCTGCGTGGTCAGCTGGAACAGCAGACCTACCAGATGGAGCAGGCCCAGGAGCGCCAGCGCCAACTCTACCAAGAGCTCGACAAGGTGGCCAACAGCCAGCCTGCCGCCGCGCCCGCAACACCTGCTGCAGGTGCTGCAACGCCTCCTGCCGCGGCAGCCAACTACTCCACCAACCAGGATGAGAACCAGGCCTACGACGCGGCCGTGAACATGGTGCTCAAGGAGAAGAACTACGACAAGGCCATTCCTGCCTTCGAAGGGTTCATCAAGCAGTTCCCGAACTCCAGCTATGTTCCCAATGCCCACTACTGGCTTGGCCAGCTGATGTTCAACAAGGGCGACAGGGCGGGGGCCGCGAGCCAGTTCTCCACGGTGGCGAACAAATACAGCAAGTCACCCAAGCGGGCCGATGCCCTGCTGAAACTCGGCATGCTCGCCCAGCTTGACGGCAAAAAAACAGAGGCCAAGGCCTTCTATGAGCAGGTGATCAAGGGTTACCCCAACACCTCGCCGGCCCAGCTGGCCAAACAGAGTCTGGCCAAGCTGTGACATTGCTGCATGTCACTGTTTTCGTAACACTCTTGTAAATACCGCCGTGCTTTGTATGCGCAGTGAACAATCAGATTTAATTTAAGATTTTTCTATTGCGCCAGGATGATAAATCCGTAATATAGGCCGCCGTCAGAGCCGGAGCAGTAATGCAGTCGGCGCTGGTCGTGGTGAGGGTCGTTAGCTCAGTCGGTAGAGCAGTTGACTTTTAATCAATTGGTCGCTGGTTCGAATCCAGCACGACCCACCATTTCTTCACAGCAGGTGAAGACAATATTCCCAGGTCGTTTAGCTCAGCTGGGAGAGCACCTCCCTTACAAGGAGGGGGTCACTGGTTCGAGCCCAGTAACGACCACCATGTTGTAATGCTGGCCGCCACATGCGGTTGGTGAAAGGTTCAGGATGTGGGTCGTTAGCTCAGTCGGTAGAGCAGTTGACTCTTAATCAATTGGTCGTAGGTTCG